>DATNJO010001017.1:0-10277 GCA_035603895.1 Pyrinomonadaceae bacterium | reverse complement strand
CACGGCGTCCCAAATCCTGCAGGAAGTCGCCTTCGAGAGCAGGCACACCGTGTTGGGCCAGGACTTGTTGGTCCTCGGCTTCGACTTTCTGAATATGGTGTAGCTCGACATCGTCGAGCATTGGCTTAACTGGCATGGGCTTTCTTCTGAGTTCAACGTTGCAGCCAACATCAATGATGCTGGTTACTTCAGTTGATTCAGATTGGCAACGATCGAATCAATGAGGGCAAGGATTTCGGCTTTGATCGCGTCGAGCGAAGGCAGTGAGCTCACGACATTGACAACGCCAAGTACGTCATCGATCGTTCCTGCTTCGTTAGGCAGTAGATCTTTCGCTGTCGTCAGTAACGTCTTAGTCGCATTCGTGAACTCGGTGATTTTGGTCAAATCCCCGACTACACCCGGATTGAGATTGTTGATTTCCGTCTTCAGCTTGCCCATCAAATCGATCAGTTTCGTGATCAGTTCGGTGATCTGAGGAACAATGGACTTCAACGCCTGGATCGCAGGTTTGATAGTGGCGACATTGGTGTCGAGAAACTGCTTGAAACTCGTGAGAGCAGTTTTGAGTTCCTCGAAAAGGTTTTGTGCTGGCATCGGTATCTCCTTAATTAATTACTCAAGCGTTATTAGCGCGATTGAATTCCTGTAGCCGTCCGAGCAGGCCGGTCAACGGTTCGACAAACTGTTCGAGACCAGTCGAGAAAATAGGGGCGAGATCGAGTCCATCGACGAGATCGTCGAGCAAACCCGTAGCATCGTCCAAAATGCCGGCTTCGAGTTCGGCTGGCACTTCCGCCGGTTCAACAGGTTCGATGAACTCGCGCAAGAGCAACACGTAAGCAAACCGCTCCGGCTTGCCGGCTAGTTCCTGTATTTTGAGATCCTCTATCAACACCAATTCGATCCCCGCCTCGTTGATGATGTCGGCGGTGAAGGGGACCGGTTGGGCGGCGCGAAACTTCTCGTCAAGTTCTTGTGTGAAGGTCAACGCATCAGGGCCGGCAGCGACCCCCCACAAGGTAAGTCGTGTTGGACGGCGTCCCAGGTTTTGCAGGAGACTACCGGACATGCCTGGTGGCTTGTGTTCAGCGAGTGTGCGAAGCTCGTAAGTGTCGATCTCCTGCACGAGAGTTAATTCAAGGTCGTCCAGCATCGGGCGCATGTTCAGCATCTTTCCTTTTCGGTTCTCAAGATCTAGACATCAATTCCATGGCGTCGCGCTTCCTCATCCAGGATCCGTTTGACTTGCGCCGCCAACAGGCTGAGATCTTTTTCCTGGGCGTTGACCTCATCACGCCAGGCACCATAACGCGCGGCGTCAGCAGCGATCGGCAAGGTCCCTGCACCTGGACCAACAGCCGGTAGCAACTGTGGCAGAGAAGGTGTCAGTGACGGCGGCGCAAAATGTTCTGAAGACCGCACGCGCTCGCCGCCATGTGCATCGGGATGAAACTGAGTCTGGAAACCTGGATCCATTTCCGGGAAGGCTGATCGATCTCGCCCGGTTGAAATTCCTTCGCGGGGTTTGGCGCCGAGATCGACTTCTTCATTAGGCACCATCCACTTAGCTGTAGGAGACACGTGGGTGGAGAATGGAGAGAAGATTTTCTTGTTGCTGGGGAAGTCAACTGCCGAACGCGTTAATTCAGAAACATTGAGCAGCCCAGACTGTTGCGCGAGACGGTGCAGAATTTCCGCAGCAGCCCGCTGTCCTGAAGGCACTGCCGCCCACTGTGGTTCTAATAGCGGCGCGTCGCTGACGTCTGGTCCAGGTGTTTTCGCTGGTGTATCTGCCGATGACGCGGACACTTCCGATGAGGACCAGTCTCGCAACATCGTCTTTGTCGCTCGCTTCGCGACCACTCGCCGCCAATCCTGCTGGTGCTGGAGCGAAGAGATCGAAACCGGCGACAAGGAAGCAGGGCGATTAGTTGGCAAAGACGTAAACCACTTCGGTGGGTTCTCTTGCTGTTTGGAAATAGCTACCGGTGATGCAGCCAGACGCTTTAATAGTGAGGCGCCGGCCAAGGCTGGAAACTGGCAAACACTTTCAGCCGAGACAGGTAACCGGAAAGTCCCGTCACCCTGCGCCCGCAACGGGGAATCCTCGCCACTTTGCCAGCGTTGCGACCTTGCCAGTTGCTCACCCGGCGATAGTGATTTTCGAGCATCAGCAAACTGGTCCATGTTTCGCGGAAGCTCACGGACGCCTGGTGTTTCTGAAACACCAGCCGTTTTCCGGGCCGCTCTGTGCGACGATGAAGCAGTGGTCCCTGCAATTAACTCCCGACCTCTGGAGCCGAAAGCCGGTTGCCGGAACTGTCTCCTGGATTGAGTTGGTTCTGTTGTTGCTACTTGCGACTCAGATGCATTCCTCGAAGTAATGTCCGCGAGACAGTTGCCAAGTAGAGGTTGTTCGAGGAGTGATGGCTGGATTTGGACAACTGCCTTGACCCATGCGCACTTCCGCAAGACTGTCGCCAACCGATCGGTCTCGCATGCCACTTCACGTTTCCAATGAGCCGGCGCCCTGCCGCCACTTAATACACCGGTTCGGGTAAGAAATAACTGCGACTGACTGATTGCGGGGTTCATCACGCATCACCATTTCCGTGGGCCATCTCCAGATAAAGCAGGATCTGCCCGATAGTCATCCCGCTGACCTCTTCCGGTGTCCAGCCGAATTGCTTTGCCAGAATGAAACACGCTTTAGCGAGCGGCGCCTGGACCAACTCACTCAAAGCATCGCGTGGTGTGCTGATGCCGCTGATCGCATTTATGCGCTCGACCAAAAAACGAGCCAGCCCGGCAGGCAATTGGGAGACTTGTTCCGGTTTGAGCGGAGGCTCTACCAACGCTTGCTGGATCATCAGCGAGGCCGACAAGCTGTCGTCGTCGCAAGCGGCTTTGCCGATGCGTTGCAGATCCCGAACGTTCAACGGACGGAGAACCACTTTGCCATGCATGGAGCCATCGGCTGGTGTGGCCTGAAACTCGGGTGGCACTTCCACCTCGTGGTTCACCGCCCCACCCGCCAATAATTCCTCAGCGGTGAGAGTCATGACGGATGCTCCTTACGCGGCTTCTTTGTCCTCAACAGTGATGAACAGACCCTTGAAGCTCACCGACTCCATGACGAAGTCGTCTTCGGGCAGGCTGTAGGCCCAATTCTCCAATTTCACGCCGTGCACGATGAGAGTGCTGCTGGTCGTTGGCACTGCGGGATCTGTAAGGTCGAGCATCAGGTTGAAGGACGGTTGCGGATAGGGCTCCGCCTCACGTTCCGGTAACGCGCCTTTTCCGAGCAGCAGTCGCAACAAGGCGCCATTGATGTAAGCCCTGCCTATGCTGCCGCTGACATTGATGTTGCCGGGACGCAGCGCGGCGGGGTGGCGCTTTCCAACTTCATGGAACAACTCCAACTCCGTCTGGACATTAACTTCGACGTTGACTGCCCGCCCGACGGGACTGAGGTTGTAGAACTCAATAATCTCCTGGGCCACGCGGCCTTCGGCGTTGTCTTCACTGGCTAACGTCAGCGTGGCATCAGAGCCGCGGAAAACATTTGTATTTGCCATCTCAAACTCTCCTTATCCGAGGAACATGACTACCTTGATGTAGTCGATGCTGAAGGTCGGCCGCACCGTCATGGTCACTCTGCAGATGCCGCGAATTTCTTCATCACGTGTGGCGGTAACATCCAGCTCATAACTAACCAGCATCTCGTCGTCCACCATGGCTGCGAGGAAACCATTGATTGATCCTTTGAGTGCCTTGCGAACGCGGTCGTTGTTGAGCAGTCCGATGAAAGGCTCAGCTGACTGGCGTACGCCGGCCTTGGCGTAGTCGACAATGCGGCGAGTGGTGATCTGGCGAAACGCGCCATTGTCAGTGGTAATAGCTTTGACCACCTTGAACCCACGGCGTTCCTCAATGGCGAGGACCTGCGACTTGACCAGTTGCTCTAACTCCGCGGAATTGAACTTCTTCTCGAGTCCGCCAACCGATAATGCTTTATTGGTAAGACTAATATGAGGGCTGCGAGCGCTGAGCATTCCCGCAACTGCTGCTGCGGTGTAAGACCCGGGAAGTGTTACTGAGGGATCGGTGATCGCGGGATCGGCAGCCTTGGCCACATCGTTCACCTTGATTCCCGGAGTTACAAAGATCAAACGATCACTTGACTGCACGGATTTGGTGGAGGCGGTCGGGTTCAAGGCACTGCCGGCTACCGCGATGCGGTCGCGCTTTACTTTGTCAGTAGAAGCCGCCTCGACGTGTGTCTTTAGTTCGTCACCGATCTTGACCTCGTCCATGCCGGCAGCCACGATGATCTGCGCGTCCTCATTGAGCAGTTTTTCGAGACCTCTTGCGTAATCACTTTCAGTGGCGTCCGCGCCGCTTTCGCCAGTGCTGAAAGCTGTCTCGCCAAGAGCACTCGGTCGTTCACCTGGCTTATTCCCTTCAGTGGCAGTCGCTATTTGGGAGCCTGCATTAATCAGACTTACCAACTGAGCTCCGTCCCTGGCTGTGAACACCTCAGTACGAGTTTTGAAAGTGAGCGTAACTTTCGATTTAGCTGGCTCGGGTGCTGCAGCCGCAACATCGTCGACCTTCACTTTTGCTCCGTTGCCGAGATGGCCCGGAAGTCGAGTTGTAAGTTTGACTGCTTTGCCGGTGGCGCTGGCCAACTCAATCTCCGGTGTCGCAGGCGTGCTGCCACTCTTAGTCACTCGGACAGCAAAAACGGTCGACGCTCCGTTGTCATAGGCAACCTGAAGAGCCCGAACCAGAGTTAATGCTGAAGCGTTGGCAGGGTCGAACGCATCGTATGGGCCGAATATCGCGAGCGCATCCGCATAACTACTAAGAATCTCCACCTTGTCCGGTGTGCCACCTGCCGCCGTGCCTACAATTCCGATGTTGCCAGCGGAGATCGGGCCCGCCACTATCAGCGCTTCGGGTCGTACCTCGATGTATACGCCCGGTAGAATTAGATCAGCCATTTCTCATCTCTCCTTTTGTTGTGCCTGCCAGTAATCCGCCGCCGCCTGCCATAGCCGGTGGCACGATGTCATTAATGTTTAGGTTGGCAGTCCTCGCACTGCGCGCAGGTAGAGGATTGCGGTTTGGTCGAACTTGGGATTTTGAAAAGTTATTTCTAAACGGTCTGTCACACCGGTGAGTTGGATTGAAGGCGTAACGCGAAACTGTACCGACTGATATTGATCGGGAATGTCGTTCTTATCCCAGTCGCCCATGCTTACGGCTGTTGAGGTCGCGGCATGTTCCATGATTACGGCCTTGTGAGCCGCTGTATCGCCGACGCCAATCTTCGTTTCCAGGAAGGCTACGAACTCGTCTTCGCCGCCGACCTCCTTGCCCTTTGTTCCTTCCAGACCTAAAGCCGTCAAAACACTTTGCGGAACTCCATCAGCTTCCATTCCAATTAGCGATTCATCAGTTATCTTGAAACTCGCGAGAGCCGACAGGAATTTAGCCAGTGAGACAAAAGTCACGTCTGCGTGACGCTCAGGCGGATTGTCTCCGGCGACTGCGGCGACGAAGGAGGCGAGCGTCGGGTGGTTAGTCGCTATGCCAGTGACACCGTCAAATGTTCGAGTGATAGTGACCGTACCGGTGGGCTGTGTTCCTGCGATGAATGCAAGTGCCGACAACGCTCCGATGCGCTGTGGACCACGCACATGCAAAGCTGGTGCGGACTCGTTGTCCCAGCGCGCCATCTCGTCAACCACGAGAGTGGTTTCATTGAACTCGCCTGTGAAATCGATCGGGATTCGCGCAATTAAACTCTCGGCACCATCGCTGTCGACGTAGGGGAATTCAAACAACACGTCAAATTCGACACTCTGACGCCATGCATCTTCGGCAAAAACGTTTTCGCTGGGACCAGTGGCCTTTAGTACAATTTTCAAAAACCCCTGGCCACGTAATTCATCGCGGTCGTTCAAAAGTTGCGTGATCAACTTCTCAACAGCCTGTCCGACTTGAGAAGGTGAGTGAGCCCAAATCTCATAGCGAACAACCGCCTGTACCCGGAGTCCTTTTAGCGCAGCCACACTGAATGGACCGCGCATATCCGTGCCCACTCGATTGTTCAAACCCACCGCGCGCTCGACCACACTCGCCAGCAGCACGTTGGAAGCTGGTAACGCAGGCGGGGGTGGCGGTTCCATGAGTGGTGGTTCCACATAGACTCTTAACAGCTTGAGCATTGCGTCCAGGGCTTTGCTTATTGGAGAAGGATCACTATTCATCACTGGTGTGGTTGCGATATCAGCATGTACGAGGGCCAGCCGAGGAAAGCGCTGTCCTGACTCTACGTCGGGTGATGGTCCAACAGGATCAGCCACCGGATTTCGGCGAAGTGGCAACAATGCAGTAGCTAGGAAAGTAAACATTTGGTTCGTCGCTTCGATGGTTAAGACTAGCGGGACTTGCGGCGGTTCATACGGTAATGGATTTGTGAGTCCTTTCCTTTACGTTGAATGAGGAATCCTCTTGCTACCAGTTCGTTAAGAGCTCCCTTGAGAATCGCCGGACGGCTGCGAACGTGTTCGTCTGGTAACCACCATTCAGCAATACCATCGATGGTGTCTTGCGCCTCCGGAAACTTGCGCACATAAGTAAGGACTGCCCGCGCTACCCGTGAAGGTCTCCACTCATACATGACAAGCGAAAGGGAAGGAGCAATTATCGCGCCGCTAAAAAATTGAAGAAAATGAAGCGCGATGGACACCAGGCAGGATTTTATTGTCCACACTGCGGAAGGGTGTTGGACCACTAAACCCTTTTGTTCTGGTGAGATGTCGGAGGATAAATTTGTCCACGTTGGATAAGATCAAAACGTGGGTTGTGTCGAGACATCAAGACAATGATGTGCTCTACTGTGAGATAGCGGAGCAGTATCAGAAAAGGCTTGCCTCAAGACAACGTAGATTTGAAGTTGGCAACATTGATCTGGTGTTTATGTATTAATTGAAAGAAAGCGCGGCGGTTTTTTTGAGCTAACTTTGCAGCGTGAGTGATATTTCCACCGGAGGCAGCTAGCAGACCCAGAATATACTTCTTTTCGAAGCGTCCAATTTCTTTGGCCTTTGCCGCTTGTAAGGATTCGCGGCAACTGTTGATTTGTAACGATGGTAAAGCCAGATCCTTAACGTCAAGCAGTGATCCTGTTGACAGGACAATAGCGCGTTCGATTGTGTGTTCCAACTCGCGCACATTACCCGGCCAACTATGGGACACCAACAAATGCATCGCTTCCGGCGACGTGCCAACTATGTCCTTATTAAATTTGTCTGAATACGTTGCTATGAAATATCGACACAACAGCGGAATATCTTCCGGACGTTCGCGCAAAGGCGGAAGCAAAAAGGAAATAATATTCAATCGGTAAAATAGATCCTGACGAACCCTGCCGTTCTCCACAGCTTGCTCAAGGTTCAAGTTGCTGGCTGCAATGATGCGCACGTCGGCTCGCCGTGTCTTGGAAGAACCAAGCGGCTTATATTCTTTTTCCTGGAGAAACCGTAGCAGTTTTACCTGAGCGAGTATCGGAAGGCAGTCGATTTCATCCAGGAAAATCGTTCCTCCGTTTGCTTCTTCTATCAACCCTGTTTGCTGCGACATGGCGTTGGTGTAAGCGCCACGTTCGTGCCCAAACAACTCGTTTTCAATCAACTCCGGCGGAATGGCGCCGCAATTCACCGGCAAGAATGGTCTGCGGGCGCGGTCACTAGAGTAATGAATCGTGCGCGCGCAAACCTCTTTACCTGTTCCCGTTTCTCCTTCGATCAAAACGTTGGCATCACAGTTCGCTATCAGGGGAATCTTCTGGACCTGAACGAGAAAGTCAGGACTCTCTCCTATGAGCGCTTGCAAGCCGTGATCACGGCTAACTAATGGAGTTTGTATTGGATTCTCCGAAGGCCATCTCAGCAGGTTCCAGGTACGAGGCAGAACATTCGCAGCGTTAAGAGGTGAGGTAAGAAAATCCGTGGCACCACCTCTTAGCAGGTCGAGAATCCCTTGTGGTTCGCACGTTTCAATAACAGCAATAATCGGGATTGACAGTGCCCCTCTTCTAACTGATTTTAGGATTTTCCCGTTGTATCTCACCTGTGATGAAAGAATCAAGAAGATCACGAGTGGATCAAAACGCCTAATAAGATCCTGAAAACGGTGCGCGTCACGGGAGCCTTCCGATGAGGCATTGTAGGAGGCTTCTCGAACAATATGGATTTGGAAATGTGAGTTGAGGATGATTTGCAACGCACTGCACAATCCGCTCTCCGTACTAACATCAAGCAAGAGCGCTCGTTGCGAAACCATAATTACAACCTTCAGTAACTCTCTATGACGCGAACGGCTCAATATGTTTCTGTGTAGTGAGCGATGACATGAGGTGCCGATTTGAGAGAGTTCGTAAAAACAGGGATTCTTAACACTTGACCCAAATAAGGGGCAGGTCAAGTTTGTAATGACATTCAGTGATCCCAGACTCGTTGACGCTAGGCTTTGAGGGCGCCGGCAAAGATCACGAATATACTTATGACATACGCCCTGACCTTACGCCGCTGTGTCAAGCTTGTCAACATACATAGGGCACACAGATTAGATGACGGCGACTGTTCTAGTTCTTGGTTTTTAGTCGGAAAGCAAAAAGGCGGGAGTACGCAAGGAGGGCTGTGAGGGCCAAAAGCTATGTGACGAGTCCACAGGCGCCGAATCAAGCTGGTGCTCGTTTGTCGTCCGAACCGTCAACCCAACACACCAAACGCTCGCAACGTCACCCTGAGCCATCAAGACTCCGGCAACGCTGTCGAGCGCCTGCGTGTGCGGTACTAGTTGAACCAGTTCGAAGGAAGGCTGAAGTGAGGAGCCGTTGAAGAGTCTACTTAGAGGTTGCCCGCCCCAGCGGAGGACGTCCTGGCCGTGAGGAGTTCGACGCGGCGAGCCAGGTCAGCGAGCGTTGCGGTCTCGAAGAATTGACTGAGGGGGAGTTCGACGTTGAAGCAGTCGCGCACACGCGAGATGACCTGCATGGCGCGGAGCGAGTGGCCGCCCAGTTCGAAGAAGTCATCCTCGACACCGACCGTTTGTAGTCCGAGGACTTCGGCGTAGAACCCGGCCAACCGGCGCTCGACCGTCGAGCGCGGCGCAACGAACTTCGTCTCTGACTCAGGCCGACTTTCATCGAGGGCGGGTAGCGCCCTGCGATCCACCTTGCCGTTGGCGTTGAGCGGCAACTCGTCGAGTTGCACAAATGCCGAAGGGACCATGTAGATCGGCAAGCGTCCAGCGAGATGGCGGCGCAATTCGCCCGCTCCACACGTCTGCTCTTCTTTCGCAACGAAGTAGGCCACGAGACTGCGTTCACCCGGCCCGTCTTCGCGCGCGACGACAGCCGCTTGCGCAACGCTCGGATGAGCCGAGAGCAGTGCCTCAACTTCGCCCGGTTCGACACGGAAACCGCGAATCTTGACCTGCTGGTCGCTGCGCCCGAGGAACTCGACGCTGCCATCGGGTAGGAAGCGCGCGAGATCGCCGGTCTGGTAAAGGCGCGCGCCCGGTTCCGAAGAGAACGGGTCGGGGATGAATCGCTCGGCAGTGAGCGCGGGCCGATCGAGGTATCCGCGCGCGAGCCCGCAGCCCCCGATGTAAAGTCCGCCCGGAACACCGATGGGTACGGGCCGCAGGTGTTCATCTAGAAGATAAATTTGGACGTTTGTCAGGGGACGACCGATGGGAACGAGATGCGCTTCCTGGTCCACACTCGTAACAAGTTGCCAGATCGCGAAAGTCGTCGTCTCCGTTGGACCATAGACGTGCAGAAGCCGCTTCGGTCGCCCCTTCTCCAAAACCTCCCTGACCCATTTCGGCTCGACTGCCTCGCCCCCAAACAGAAGGTGTCGCAGCCCCCGGAAGGCCGCCGGGAGTTCACGCGCCATGTGGTTGAAGAGAGCCGTCGTCATGAACATAACGGTGACGCCGTGCGCTTCGAGTTGCGCAGCCAACGCGTGGGGCGCGAGAGCTACGTCCTTCTCGATGATAACGAGGCGCGCGCCCGATAGCAGCGCGCCCCAGATCTCGAAGGTGGCGGCGTCGAACGAACTGTTCGAGACCTGCGCCACCACGTCTGACTCTTCAAGCGTGACGTAGTTCGTGTCGCGGACCAGGTTGTGAATCGCTCGGTGCGAGACAGCCACGCCCTTCGGTTGCCCCGTCGAACCCGAGGTGTAGATGACGTA
>DATNJO010001016.1:0-3134 GCA_035603895.1 Pyrinomonadaceae bacterium | reverse complement strand
GTGGTACCTTCATACTCTACCTAAACGCTCTCAGGCTCGCGGACAATCTCACCAACGCAGTTGGTGGTACCTTCATACCACCTCTCGGGGTGAACAATCCACCAACCCTGTTGGTGGGATTGAAGTCTCATGCTGCCGAGTTATAGGCTGAATCTGAACCTACCACCAACTCGTTGGTTGGATAAAACGTCGAGAATTAGTTGGTGGGGATAAACCTCGAGAACTGGTTTAAGGAACGCGGCCGGGGTTGTCTGGGGTGTTGATGAAGTCGCCGGGCTTGGTTGTGTGCTTGCTGCCCACGATCACCTGCGGCTGCAATCGTTCCGGCGGACGCTTCTTGCCTTGTGAAGCTGTGTAAACGATCGTCGTCGATTGCGGATCCGCTTGCACTCCCGCAAGGCGAACAGAAGCGAACTCGTCAATCGAAACCTTCGCTGCGTACGAACCTTCCTGTTGTGGTTCCAGTTGTCCCGGCGTCACGGTCAATACAGTCTGTTCGTTCTTGCCGTCTTTGCGCCGGCGCAGTTCCAACGTCACCGAAACACCAGATAACGGATGGTTCGAGATGTTCTTCACTACGCCGCCGACGGTTGTCATGCCTTTTTCAAGCGTTGGTTCGTCGACGACAACGTGCGCGAGCGCCGGCCCTTTGTGCGGAGTCTCAGCGACGGGCGGCGTCGCATTCTCAAGCACTCGTTGCGCGTGATACTTACGAAAGTACGCATAGCCGGCGAGCAAGATCGCAGTGATCGCCACAGCGCAAACCACGGCGAGGAGTTTGCGCTTGGTCGATTCGTTTTGTTGTATAGCAGCTTGTTCCGGATGAAATGGATCGTTGAACATTCAGATTACTTCAAGTGATTTGTTAAGGCTGTGGCAGAGGCCGTCCGGGAGCGGCCGCTCCAGTCACCGCCACGATGAGACCGTCGAGAAATTGATCTTCCGCGAGGCCGGTGCTTCTGAGCGTGGTCCACTCAGCGCCGGTCGCGCCGTCAGTGCGTCCTTCAACTTTTGCATTCACTGCGACGTTGGCGGTGTTGCCGTCGATGGGTTGAATCTCGACCGTCAACGTGTAGCGGCCACGAGTCCAGGCGCGTGAATCCGAAGAAGTCACTTCAGCGTATCGGCTCAGCTCCGCTTCTGAAACAACCGCACCTTTGGTGAAGGTATAGGGCTGACTCACGATGATGCCATCGCTGAATCGTGAAGCTCCTTCATCGACGACGAGCTTGCGATCTCGCATCAGATCCTGCACGGCTTTGATGATCACATCGCGGCGACCGGTGAGTCGATATGGATTTGCTAATGGCGGTGTCTCAGGTGTGCGGCCACGGCCGAAGTCAAAACCGCGTCCGGCGCCTACGTCGGTCTTGTTGCCGTTGTTGGCCGGAGTGCGTTCGTTGCCGCTGTCCCTGGCACGCTCATTCTGTTTGTCGATACCTTTAGCAGCCTGGGCTAAAGCAGGCAGTGAAAGAGTCAACAATAATAGTAGCCCCGTGATTATCCGTAACATGTTCGTCTCCCCCCGTTAAAGTTAACAGTCAAAGTTTCATCAGGGGCGGTTAATGAACTTGAGCATAGATGAACGTTAAGTCTTTTACAAGCTTAACCACAGATTACACAGATTCTCATCGTCTGTGTAATCTGTGGATTTTACTTCGGTTGACCCGCGCTCTCGCGCTTCTTTCGTTCTTCTTCCGCGTCGCGCTGGCGTTCCCAGTTACGCAATGCTTGAACGCCCGTTTCAAAGTCGCCGCCGTTGTTGTAGAAGTTGTGCGCGCCGTCGTCGCGATCGGGATTGCGAACGTAATACAAATAATCCGACGTCGCAGGATTCAACGCGGCTCTCAAAGAACTCTCGCCCGGTGATGCAACTGGCCCTGGCGGTAGTCCGGCATAGATGCGTGTGTTGTAAGGCGAGCGGCGTTCGATGTCACTGCGATAAACCTTTCCGTCGTAACGCCACTTTCCTTCCAGCTTCGATGCGTATATCACGCTCGAGTCAACCGCGAGGGGAATATTTTTTTGCAGGCGGTTGTAGATCACCGACGCGACCAGCGGCCGCTCTTCTGCAAGCTTCGCTTCCGTCTCAATGATCGAAGCGGTGGTGACGATCTCCCGCGGCGTCATGCCTAAACTCCGCGCGCGTTCGGTCGCATCGGGTTTCCAAACGTCACGAAAACGCTCCACCATCATCTCCACCAACTCCGCAGGCGTCGTCTCAGGTGAAAACTCATAGGTGTCAGGGAAGAGATACCCCTCGAGATTCGTCGCTTTTGGATCGATATCGCTAATCAAGCTCACGTTATCCATTAAAGCTAAAGCTTGAGCTTCGCTGTCGAGGTGCAACTCCGGCACCTGGACCATCGCCTTTGCGATGTCCCAGCGCGTCCAACCTTCGATGATCGTGATGCGATTGAGACGGCGTTCGCCCTGCTGGAGCTTCGCGAGCACGCCAAGCGGCGAGATGGGCGACGGAAAGTCGTACTCGCCCGCCTTCAAAGTCGAACCTTTACCACTGCTCTTAAGGTAAAGCTTGAGTGGCCACTCGTGTTTGAGCACTCCCTCAGCACTCAGTTTTTTAATGATTGCCGCAGGAGACGTGCCTTTGGGGATTTCGATGTACTGGCCGGTCTTGTTGTGACTGATGGGCGCATGTAGATCCTTGTAAACCCACGCGCCGGTAGCCGCGCCTGCCAACAGAATTACTGTCAGGACCAGAAGGATTAGTTTTTTCATCGTGGACTGGGGGTGACCTGGACTCTTTCTTGATCTGTCTGAATAAAGTCGCGAAGAATCATTGCCGCCGCTTCGCTGTCGATCAGGGCTGGTATTTCGCCGGGCTTGTGCCCTTCAGCCTTTAAATTTGCCATCGCTTCGAAGGAAGTCAAGCGTTCATCCTGCAGATACACTGGCTGCTGGATGGACCGCGCGAGATTCGTGGCGATTTGATTAGCTTTTTCCGCTGCCTCGCCCGAAGATCCGTCGAGTCTTAACGGCAAACCAATCACCACGGTTTGCGCGTCATAACGCTGGATCAAAGTCACGACGTCCTGAAGCAGTCTCTTCCAGTTTGAGCGCTTGAGTGATGGGAGTCGTTTAATCGTGACGAGCCTGTCGTCCGATACGGCGGC
>DATNJO010001015.1:0-2117 GCA_035603895.1 Pyrinomonadaceae bacterium | reverse complement strand
AACGAATTCGACGACTGCAATGGTGTGTTTCTCATTCTCCGTGAGGCCGTCTGAGATCTGCTTGCTGAGTTCACCGATAGGCCGGTCCAAAGTTACCTGGGCGCGGACCGGGCCTGCTGCTACAAGTCCCAAGCAGATGAGTAAAATGATCGAGAGTTTCAATTGTTTCATGTTCACGATCTTGACCTTTTCAGTTAACGCGCTGTTCTCTAAGCGGAACGTTACGGAATTCAACCTTGAAAGCCTCGCTCCGTCCGTTTTCACCAATTTTCGCGGTTTCGAATGATAGGCTAAGAAGCGCACAGATCTTCACTTGAGAACGAATATCATCGAAGGTGACTCGCGCTTTGGTCTGAACTCCAGAAATCATGACTGCCCACCTCGTAGAGTTGGCGATTTGGCCACCACGCCAAGGATGCGAGTTTCCGATGTCGTCATAAAACACGCTATCGCTCCTTTCAATCGGCGGCCCTGCGCGTATCAGTGCTACACCGGTTGAAGCCTTGTTGAAGGCCAATTGCCGTTCTGTGTCGTTGTTAGTGATCACGAGATCGCAAACCACCGTCCCCCCTGTGCGCGAGCATTGCAGCAGCTGAAACGTGAAAGATTTGGCTTCTACTTTTTGAGAACCTTTTTCCCCAGGCGGAATGTCATGAGTATTCTGCTTGTACGCAGCTTCACCCATAAGTTTGAGGACGGCGTCATCTTTAGTTATCTCCACCGACGCTACAGCGAATATTTCCCCGGTTTGGGTATTAATTAACCGGGCGTTAACGTCTATTGTCTTGCCAAGGTCAGTAACCGTGCCCGACGCGATAGCGTCAACCCCAAGTAACTTTCCTAACCGTTGGGCGGTTGATTGGTCAATCATTCCTGTCAGACTAAGCTTCTGTTCAGTGACAATTTTATTGAGCAATTGGCGTTCAATGACCTTGAACTTCTTAGTTTGGTACAGCCGGGTAATAAGCTTCTCAGCCAGAAAGCGTCCGAAATCCGTTACCATTCCCCTTAGGTCAGCAAATTCAACAACTGCGATCGTTCGCTTTTGATTTTCCGCAAGGCCCTCTGAAATCTGCCTACTCAATTCGGTGAGGCTCTGCTCTAGATTGTTCTGAGCACCGGTGCGCGCTGGCTCCCTAGCGAGGTACTCTTTCTTTAAGAATTTTGCTCGCCTCTCTGGAAGGCCCAGTCCATTTACTGGAAGTAATGTAACCGCGATGACAAAAGCTCCGGTCGTCCTGAGTTTTTTGCAGTGGTGAAAAACCCACTTAAGACAAAATCTGAATAAGTTGTTTACCATGCGCTCTCTTTTACTCTCTCAATGAAGGTCTGGGGAACGAGGTTGCTGGCTTCCCTTAGACAGTTGCGGCGAGCCTGGGCTTGATCATTCCCAAAACCTTTTGCTTCTTTTAGTTGTTCATTCGCTACTACTCTACCGGCTTCCAAATCTATGAGTCTGAGGCTGATTCTGCACATAGCGATGTACAGTTTCGCGTACTGCGGCATATCCTTGATTGAAATCTCGACATCGAGGTAAACGAGAGTGGAAAAGGATCGCCCTTGAGCCCGCTCGCCCCGCAACAGAGCATTACGCAGTCGGTTTATTTGTTCTCGCTCTCCACTTAAGAGCTGGGCTGTCCGAACCATCGTGAGACCAGCCCTTTCCAACGATGCGATGAACGGAACATCGAACTCGGAAGTCATAAGAAAGAAATCCCGGAATTCAGTGTCCGAGTGGTTATCAGGACTGATGGCAGGCCAGTACAGAACCCTACCCGATTTCGCACCGCGCTTTCTAATAAACTCCTTAGTCGTTGGCCGTGCTTGTTCGTCAGCAGCTTTGGTGCCGCTGTAAGGGGGTCCGGTTGAGCTTACTTCAGCGTTTGCAATCGGCTCACGGAAGTAGAATGAGCCTACCAAGGATGAAGCCTCCCACGGCACCTGCTTGCGGTCAGTCTGCTTCAGCACCTCGGCTCGCACACGCACAAACATCTCGTTTAGGTTCAAGCCCGGGATACGCATCTGTTTCAAAAGCTCGGAGGTGTACAGTCCATTGCGGCCTGGACCATCTGAAGCCACACGCCCTGGCGCAGTCGCGTATGCGATCAATGTTCCCG
>DATNJO010001014.1:0-10465 GCA_035603895.1 Pyrinomonadaceae bacterium | reverse complement strand
CATCACGCAGAACGAAACGATGCTGAGCAAGACATAAAGAGCCAGATCCGCCATGTCGGGCGTGAGAAACACGCGTTGAATCGAAAGTGAAAAAACGATCCAACCCGCAGCAGCGATGATCACCGGCGGCGCAGCGGTCCTGATCAGCACGAAGAGATGCCGGCGATACAACCTGACGGCTCGATCGATTAGATCGCCCGCGCCGAGAGGCGCAAGAGGAAGTTGATTTGGCGAAAGCGCTGCGGACATCGATAAGCGGGAGCGTAGAGGCTCAAACAGATCGTTCGCGAGCAGTATAACTAGTCAGTCGAGCAAAAAGCACAAAAAAAGAGGAGCGGCCCTTGCGAGTCGCTCCTCAGGGGTTATTGCCGTGGGTCAGATTACCAGGTGACCTTCAGCGTGAAGTGGATAACGCGTGGGCTGCCACTCGTCGTCGTGATGCGGCCGAAGCTGGTTGAGTCAAAGTTTTGACCACTGTAGACGAAGTTCGGGTTGTTAATGATGTTGATGAACGTCGTCTTCAGTTCGCCCTTGACTGTTTCAGTGATCGGGATGCGCTTCACGAGGCTCGCGTCGATGTTGAAGTAACGCGGACCGTTCAGCGAGTTCATCGGGAAATTACCGAAGAAGCCCGGAGCCGGAGAGGCGAAGAGCCCTGCTTTAGCGGTCGACTGCTGGAATGCTCCTGACGCAGTCGTCCTGATGTCCAAAAGTTCAGGATTGATGAAATAGATACCCGTCGCGTGACGGAAGATACCTATGTTCTTCTTGAACTCTTCGAAACTCATGCCGAGGAGATCGGCCGGGTTGTTAGCCGCGTTGAACTGGTTAACCGTGGCGCGATTCGACGCGATGAACCACGGTGGACGAGTCGCCCAAACGACGATCGATCCAGCCGTCCAGCCACCGACGAGCCGATCCACGAAACCGTTTACGCCGCTCCAATACTTCCGACCTCTTCCGAACGGAAGGTCGTAGATTGAGTTGAACACAAAGCGATGCGTCTGATCCTGCGATGAGCGCATGTAATCCAACGACTTGTCACGCAAAGTTCTGAACGAGGTCAAGTCGCTTTGGTTGTTGCCCAAGGCGCCTGGCGCATCGGTCAAAGACTTGCTGAACGTGTAGTCAGCCTGGAACTGTAGACCACCAGAGAACCGGCGGCGGATTTCGGCTTGCAGCGAATGATAGTTGGACATCGAGTCGTTACCGAGAAGCGTGATGCCGGCGGCATTCGGATTCGCGGTAAAGAAGTTCGCGGGAATACCATTTGCAACACTCTCGCGGTTGGCTCGGTAAGTCGTCGAGAATGCCAACGTATTCGCCAGCGTTCCGATGTTGTTTTGCGCGAGGTTCTGAAGGAAAGTAGCACTACCATAAGCGCTGCCGGCCGCCAGACCCGAGAAAAACTTGTCGAAAATTGGCAACGGGACGCAGCCAGCACAACCCGGTGCAAAGCTGGTTGCGGTGTCGCCTCCACGCGCGATTCGGTTGCGTTGTGCATTAAGGAATTCCTTGAGGAATCCGTTCTCGAAAATATTGACTTCGTTGAAATTATTCGCGCGCCATACCTTTACACCGCGGTTGGCGGCATAGCGAATTTCAAAGGCCATGTTGCGAGTAATTTCGCGCTCGTAACCAAACGACCACTGCTGCACGTACGGGATGCGCAGGTCGGGATCGATGGCCCACAAAGCATTGTTCGGATTCGCCAGGAAGTTCTGACGATCAGTGATTGGCATCGTAAAGGTCGGCGTCGTCAAAGCAACGCCAGCCGGGGTCAACACGCCAGTCGGAGTGGTATTTGCCGACGTCTGAATCAGGCCCGGGTTGGTGGTGCCGGTACCCAACGCATTGCTCACGACGGTAAAGCCGTCATGCAGGTAGCTAATTGAGTAGCCGCCTCTGAACGAGCTCGTTCCGGTTGGACCAAACACCTTCGCCAGAAAACCGCTCTTGAAGTCGGGCGAGTACGCAAACCCGAAGAACGGAGCGAAGTTGTTCCAGTCGTTGTTCCACAGACCTCTGCCAGTTTCGCCGCTGACGAAATCCAGCGTCGCCTTTTGCCCGGTTACCTGGGAACCCGGGGCAGCGTTCGGATTGAACAGGTTGCCGGGTCCGGAGACACTAAAGATGTCGTTCACGTTGGTGACCTGAATTCCCAATCCATTTGGAATGGTCGGCACACCTTGATAATCCCAGCGAACGCCAAAGTTCAGTGACAGGTTCGGCTTCGCACGCCATTGATCCTGAACGTAGAGAGCGAGGTCTCGCTGCTTGAAGATGCGCGAGCGAGTCGCTCCGGGCACGAATCCCGACGTCGGGGTGTTTACATTAAACGTAGCCGAAGCCGACGCGAGGAAACCAGTGATGTCTGAAAACACGTTCGTCGCACGACCCACGATTGCGGTTCCGGTGGCGCCGGAGGGCAACAGCGGGAAATCCCCTGCGGTCACGCCGTTGTTATTCGCGGAATTGCTTCCGAGAGTAACGGTCGGCTGAATACCCGCGTCGTTGAAAGTGTCCGCGAAGACCTGTTGGAAGTCAGCACCCAGGCGGAACGTGTGCGCTCCCTTGGGAATCGCCATATTGTCGATCCACTGCGTCACGATCGTTTCGCGTCCCTGACTCATGAAACTGTTGTCGAAGTTCGTGGTCGCGAGGAAGGTCGTGAAGAATGGATTCGAAGGCGCAGCCGCTCTTAAGAAGCTAACCGGCGCCCACTGACGTCCATACCTGAATTCGTTGGTTACGCTGCCGAACGTTGAATGCAGTGCGGCAGTAACCAACGATCTCGTCGAAGCCTGGAATGCATCGATGCCGCCCGGGAACGGCGCTTCGAGTGAATTGAATGTGTCAGGCGAAAGACTGAAGGTCGCGCGGTTGAATACGAATTCGAGCTTGTGCGAACCCCAATCGGAATCCTGGACCAGCACGTGGTCGTAACGGAACACATACTTATCGTTTATGTCCTTGCCAGTGACGTTGTAACGGAAGCCCCCAGTATTGAGAACGTCACCCACCAAATTATTGTTTGGCAGCGGCATTGCATTGAGCTGGGCCATAGTGACCGCATTTAACGCGTTGGCGGTGCCGACGTTCAACAGATTGACTGTTACAGTCTGCGCACTTGCCGGACAACCAGCTTGCGGCGCGACACAAGACGTGTAACGGAAGAGTCCGTTCCTTGCTTCCTGAGTCAACACGGTGCGGTTACGCGTGGCCGAGAAGTTCTCGCGGAAGCCTTCATACGAGAAGAACCAGAACGCGCGGTCGCGTCCGTTCCAAATCGCCGGGCCACCTTCGCCGAAGCGTGGGCCAAACATTGGACCACCAAGCGAAAAACCAAAGAAGTGCTGGTTCTGCCGAGCTCTTTGTGTGCCGGCCAGGTTATTGAAGAAAGTGTTGGCCTGGAAGTAATCGTTGCGATTCAGGTAGAACACGTCGCCGTGAAAATCATTCGTACCACCGCGCGTGACAAGCCGCACTTGGCCCACGCCGCGTCCAGAACCTGAGTCGTTGGTTCCGGTGGTGATACTGAATTCACTCGTCGAGTTCAGCGAGGGTGCGCTGATCGCGAACAGCGAACTCGTCTTCACGAAGTTGTCCATCGCGTTGATGCCGTCCTGGGTCAAGTGCACCGACGTCTGACGAAGACCGCTGATGGACGAATCGCGAGTGTTATTACCCGTGACTGCAACACCGGGTTGCAGACCAGCCAGGTCGAGAGGATTTCTCGTTGGCAATGGAAGGTCTTGAACCTGGCGCGTATTGATGACGCTGGTTAGCGTCGGAGTAGTGGAGTTAACGATGTCCTGGGTTGCGGTAATGGTTACTTGTTCAGTAACCGAACCGACTTCAAGAACAACGGTGGTGCGGGATGAAACACCAAGTTCGACGACTAAATCCGTCGCGAGGGCTTTCTTGAAGTTGGTTGCTTCAACTGAGAGTGAATATCTTCCCGGTGGAACTTGGGGGAAAACAAATTCACCCTGATCGTTTGAACTGGATTTTAGTTCAACTCTCGTCTCACTGTTGATGAGAGTGACAGTAGCGCCAGAAACGATGGCGCCTTGGGGGTCTGTAACGAGTCCCGTTAGGGTACCTGTCGTAGCCTGACCCATAACGGGTAGAGCGAGCCAGCAGGTCAAAGCTAGTACGGCGGTCACCAACATTGCGCGGTAGGCGACTGGCCGGGTAGCTGAGAGGGTGCGTGGCGAAAGAAAGAATCTCCTCATATAGGCTCCTCCGGAATTCCGCATGCTGTAGTGGTTACTGCTGAAGGGTTTGTTGCGTGATTTACCGAATTTCGGAGGAGCAAACGATATGCCGTAGGTTTGACCAATTGGACGTGCGTTTTGTTTAAGGATCTGAACACCGGCAGGTGAGCCAGTATATACAAATTTGGATTTTGCTCCATTTACTTGGAGACGTGTCAGCGGCGGGCTACTGAATATCAAAACGCATCTGTTCGGACGCGCTTGTCTTCGCGGCACGGTCGATGGCGCTGATGCTCAGGATGTATCGACCCGGCGCCAATCCTTTCAGCGATATCTCGCTCGCATAAGGAAGTCGATCCTGATCCTGTCCTGGCTGTGTGGGAAGTTGCTTTACGGCGGTTGTGATAACGGGTTTGTTGTTGCGTAGCACCTGCACCTGGATGGCGATATCCGCGAGTCGGTCCGATCCTGTGCGCGAAGCGTTGTAAACAAAAACAAGACAACGCAAAAACGAATCTTCTTTAAAGCGCCGCGCGATGTTCAGTGGAATCTGATCTGAAAACAAGCGGCCCGCTCCAACCACTTCCGCGGGACGTGACGCTAAACGCTCGCCAACGACAATACTGCTAAGCGTCAATTTCTTTTGCGAGAGGTTTGGAATCTCGATCCACGACTTCGCTGTTCCAACTCTTCCCGAGAGTCCATCGCGCGCGGCAACACGAACCTGATACAAACCAGGACGTGGAAAAGCATTGTGCGTGTACGTAACTTTTCGACCACCGCTCTTCAATGCTTCACCAAGTGTCACACGTTGTCCGAAAGTGCTCGTCGACTTTCCTTCTTCGTCGAATACCGCACCGGCGAAATCAACACTCGCGGGAAGTTTCTCGTCGTCAGTATCAGAGGACAGTACTTCTGTTGGAATCTCGATCGTCACACTCAACGAAGCACCTTTGTCATGCGTATCAACATAACTGAGCGCCATCGATACGGGAATCTCGCGCGCTGGAATTTTAGCGACGAGTGCTTCTTGTAATTTTGCTTCGACCGGTTGTGCCTTTGTAGTTTCCTGACGCTTTGGTTTCGGAGTCTCGAGATTAAAAGATCCTTTGCGCACACGAACCTGTAGTTCCGGTCTTCCGATCACCGCGAGTTCGATGCGGCGAAACTTAGCCGGATTGTCGTCTGCTCGTTCCGGCGTCCATCCAAGCAGGTAATAGAAAGACGTTTCCTTCAAACCATTATCAACTGCGGTATAGAGATCGTTGTTGTTGAAGAGCGCACGTCCGCCACTATCTTGCGCAAGCGCGTTGAGTGGATCCTGATATGCAAACACTTCTCCCTGACTCGCGCGCAACAAACGTCCACTCGGATCACCACCGGTTCCATCGTCAACCAACGTGACGACTAACCCACGCGCGTCGATCGAATAGATCACAACGCCCGCACGCGCAGCCGAAGAGCCAAGCGATCGAATCGCGTTGCTCATGTCTGTGTAGTTTGAATTAACGAGAAAGCCGTCGGAGATAAAGAACAACAACTTGCGTCCCGGCACAGTCGCCGCGTCGCGAATCGTCTGGTCCAACGCGTTCAAAGTCTTCAGCACCCACTGCGACGACTGGCGCATGATGTTGCCTGCGCGTGCACGCACGATGTCGACCGCCTGCTGTCGCGGCATCAAGCGGTTTTGCTTGAGCAACTGATCGACGAAATAATCGAGTGTGTCTGTGTCTCCGCGTTCAATCTGAAAAGCCTGGTAGGAGCTGATTGGTGGAAGGTCGTAGTCCTTACCCGGTCTTTGGTAGTGAGTTAACCGCTCAGTGGCTTTGCGCAGAACGATCTTGTTGTCGGTTAGTTGTTGAAAGAATCCTGTTCTGCCGCTGGCGCTGACGACTTGTACTTCGTCGTTTTCCGTTTGCTCAAAATCGACGTACTTCCGGATCAGATTGCGCGCTTGCACGATGCTCGCCGGCGAAAGGTGTACGTCGTCGACGAAGAAGAGCACCTTGCGGCCGTAGGTTGTTGGAACTGGATCTTTGGTGGCTGCTGGTCGTTCGCGCGCGGCGGTCCATTGCGCCTCTTCGTTTCCAGCGCCGGCTTCAACGCGTTCGAAGAATGTAATCGGCATTGGTCTACCGTCGACGCGCAGTTCAAAGTCTTCACGCCTCAAGCTGTCGACAAACTTGCCTTTTGCGTCGAAGACCATCACATCAGTCTGTCGTAGTTCGGTGAAGATTTTGACGACGTCTTCAGCTTGTTCTGGTGAGGGACTCGGGTTCTGTGGCGGCGCCGTTTGCGTTTGCGCGTTGGTAGTTACCGCGAACAGAAACAGACACAACAACATGGCGAGCCGCCTGATCATAGGCGGCGCATCTTTTCAGATAGCGATTCCGAAAGCAAGTAAATGTTCAGACTGGAAACTTTCAGTCGTGGTCCTTCACGACTTCAAACTCAAAAGAGAGTTCTTTGCCACGAAAGATCATGGAGAGGTAAAACTCCCAGAACTTCCGGGTGAAACGAAACGCAGGCCAACGCTGGTCCATGTTAACGACGAATTCGAGACCCAGCGCGCGCCAGAGATTCGCTAGACTAACGTACGTCCTGATCGGTCGCAGTTCGGTTGTGGTGTAAAACGGAAAGGGAGTCTGCGCAGGAACGAAGCACGTGAATGAGTAGCTGTTGAAATGATTGCGATGCGTCGGATCGGTGGGCCAGTCGGGATTTGAGTAATGCGGGGTGAGAATCTTTAGCTTGCCGCCTGGCTTCGTGATGCGGTGCAACTCGGTCACGAACCCAATCACGTCCGGCACGTGCTCGATCACGTGATTGCTAACGATCTCGTCAAACTCGTCATCGTTGAAAGGATAAGGAAAAACTCCGAGGTCGTGAATGACGTCGGCATGACTGCGCGGATTAGCGTCGATACCGATCGCGCCGGGAAATTTATTTTGGCCACAGCCAACGTCCAGAACTCGCTTGGTGGGTTCGGACATGCGCTTAATTTTTCTCAGTCAACAAACTCGCGAACTGGTCCAGGTTGATCGCATGAACCGGCAAACCGAGATCCTGAGCCACGTCGGCGAGTCTCATCCCGTCAAGCATGATCTCGTCGTCACTCTTCAGCATCTGTCGCGGTATCAAAACAAACTCACCGCTGATTCGCTCGCGCGCCGACAAAAGATCGCGCCCCGTCAACAATCCGGCAACTGAAACATCGCCGCCAAAGTAACCGTTCTCAACCGGCTCGACGATGAGTTGACTGCCAACGCGGTCGTTTAATTTATCAACCAACTTGCGCAGCACCGGCGCGAACAGAGTGCCCGTGAGAATCGTTCCGCTCTTGCCTTTCAACTTCTTACTTCCGTCGCGTTCGATTCGTTTAGTCACTTTAGCAAACTCATTTACAAACGATCGGACCATGCCTACGCCGTCTTCGATCTGCGGATACTCGCCATAATGAGAAGTGGCGGGAATCGTACGCCCGGCACGAAGATAGATCTCATCGCCGAGCAACGCGAAATTTGTACCGAGTTCAGCGTGCAATTGTTTTTGAATCTGATTCACTTGCTCGATCACTTCGCGACAAAACTCCGGCGTCACCGCAGCGAGTCGCCGATCGGTGTTGTAGCGAGTTAGACCAAGCGGCACGATCGCGACGCTCGTGATGCGCGGAAACTCAGCCGCGAGATCGAAGATCGTTTTGCGCAACACTTCACCGTCGTTGATCCCGGGACACAGCACGACCTGCGCGTGCACTTCGATTCCGGCATCGAGCAAGCGTGCGACTTTTTCCGAGATGTCAGCGCGCTGCTTGTCGATCCCCAGCAGGTAAGCGCGAACGTCGAGATCGGTTGCGTGCACCGAAACGTACTGCGGCGAAAGCCCCTGCTCGACAATCCGGCGCATCTCGTCTTCAGTGATCGACGTCAGCGTGGTGTAGTTACCGTAAAGAAAGGACAGGCGAACGTCCTCGTCCTTTATAAAGAGCGACGGACGCGCGTCGGCAGGATTTCCGTTGCAAAAACAGAAGATGCACGCGTTGGCACACTGCCGCGGCACGATCGCTTCGAACGAGAGTCCGAAGTCTTCGCCCTCGCCGCGTTCGAGTTCGAGTTCCCAGTCGTCGCCGTTTTTCTTTCTGACTTCGAGAGTCAGTTCAGTTTCTCCGGCCGTGTGGAAACGGAAATCGAGGTAGTCGCGAACAGTGCGGCCGTTGACCTTAATTATTCGGTCACCAGCCTCAAGTTCCATCTCGGCGCCGAGGCTTTCGGGCGCAACTTCGCAGATCTCGACGCCGCGGCGGCGAATGCTGGTAACGGCTGGGGTAACTGCAAACTCGTACATATCAGAGCCCGATTTCGCGGTTCGGCGAAACGGCGAATATAGCAGAACTATCCCGGTATACGGAAAACTCGTGGGATTGAAAGTCTAATGGGTATATAATGCTCCGCCAATATCTTGCCGAGTAAACCATAACTGCAAGCTTCAGCCCCGGCTTATGAAAAAAGTAATCTCCCTAACGTTTTTCGCTTTCGTCGTTGTTTCGTCCCTTGTCTCGGCTTCAGCGCAAGAGACTGCCGGCGCGATGCCCGTGCGGCCCGCGCTCAGCGACTCCGCCAGCGCCGCCAAACCTTTGTTGACAGAGATTTACCGCATCGGCGTTGGCGACGTTCTGGACGTCAGGCTAATTAATTCACCAAACAATAAATCCACTCTTTTCACTGTTATGCCCAGCGGCGCGATCGATTTTCCGGTCCTCGGCGGTGCGATCATGGTCGGTGGTATGACCACGGAAGAGATTCAAGTTCGCCTTGCCTCCGAGCTCAAGAGACGCGCGGTTGAAGAAAATGCGCAGGTTTCGGTTGGAGTGCGGCAATATGCCAGTCACTCCGTAATGGTTAACGGGCTCGTCGTGAATCCCGGCACGCGCTACCTGCGACGCGAGGCAGTGCCGCTTTACGTCGTGCTGGCCGAGTCGCAACTGCGAAACGATGCCGGACGCGTCGTGATCATGCGCGGAGGTTCCAGTGGACAGCCGCTCGACCTGAGCGATCAGCAGACGCTCAATTTGATCGTTCAATCGGGCGATGTGATTACCGTCTCAAACAAACCCGAAGAGTTCTATTACATCGGCGGACGGATCAATTTCCCGGGACAGAAAGTGTTTCAACCGGGCATCACTTTGCTCCAGGCGATTCTCGCGGCTGGCGGCGTTCCGCTGAAAGAAAACCGCGTCGAGATCTCGCGCGCCGGAGCCGACGGCAAGCTCACAACGGTTCGTTATCGCATCAAGGACATCAAAGGCGGCACGGTCGAAGATCCCAAGCTTCAACCCGGCGATCGCATAGAGATTTCCAAGTAGGAACTGCCGACAAAAATCGGCAATTTTATTGACAATCCAAGTCTGCTTTGTTAGTACAAGTGCAATGAATAATAAACTTAAGCCTGCACTGCTCGGTGGTCTTATTGTTGGACTACTCTCGGCCATCCCTTTCATTAATTACTGCTGTTGCATCTGGGCGATTGGTGGCGGCCTCTTAGCTGGCTTTCTTTATATAAAGAGTTCGCCAACCCCCGTGCCCACAGGCGACGGCGCGATCGTCGGTGCGTTGGCCGGCGTGGTCGGCGGCTTGATTTATCTTGTTATCGGACTTCCTATCGCGTTGTTGTTTGGAGCCGCGGAGATGGAAGCGCAGTTCAGGCGCTCCGGCATTCAAATGCCGTTCTCGGGCACGCTCCTACTGGTCTTCGGCGCTTTCATCGCCGCAATCTGCCTGCTTGTGTTGGCGACTCTAGGCGGACTCCTTTCGATACCGATCTTCGAAAAGCGCAAAGGAGATGTTCCGCCGCCGCCCCCTCCGCCAGTTACCGGAGAACCAGGCTACACTGCGTAATTAAAGCATTTCGGTCTGTCGCGAATTTTTTCAAACTTGTATTCAGGAGAAACTGAATGTCTCAAGATTGGACTCCCCCGCCCGCATCGGGCGCATCCAGCAACGTTCCCAACTATCTCGTACTGGCGATCATCTCGCTGTTCTGTTGTTTGCCGCTCGGCGTCGTCGCGATCATTTTCGCGGCGCAGGTCAACGGTAAAGTAGCGGCGGGCGACACCGCGGGTGCGCTGGACGCCTCGAAAAAAGCAAAGATGTTTAGCTACATCTCGATTGGTCTCGGCCTCGCAGGGATACTCTGCTACGTGTTGTTACTGATCCTTGGAATAGGTATGGGAGTGGCCGGCTCCGCCA
>DATNJO010001013.1:0-4270 GCA_035603895.1 Pyrinomonadaceae bacterium | reverse complement strand
TACGCAGGACTTTATTTGCCCGTCGCGTCCGCCGCATTATTTCGGTGGCAACCTGACTGATACGGACAACGAAGCGTTTATCCGTCCGGGCGGAAACTTTCCCGGTGGAGGATTGCTGTACTTCGATCAGAACAACCCGCAGGGGACGTTGCTGCCGGGTATCGGCCGTAATTCGTTTCGTGGTCCAAGATACTTCGCGGTCGATATGAGCCTCGGAAAGCGAACCGGCTTGCCGAGTTTTCTTGGCGAAGCGAGTTTTCTCGAGGTCAAGGCAAACTTCTTCAATATCTTTAACAACCTGAATCTGGCGCCGTTTGGTTTCTTTTCGCCGAATGTCGACAGTCAAGACTTTGGCCGTGCGCAACGCGCGCTCGCCGGGCGTGTAGTTGAGCTACAGGCACGATTCAACTTTTAGCCGCAAAGAAGCACAAGAGCTACTTTAACCACTGATGAGACGGATCAACTTAATACTATTCATGGTCGCCTGCGTTTTGCTGGCGGCGATAGCGCCGGTGCATTCGCAGCGGCCGCGAGATGTCGAGCGAGAGGTCAACGCGCTTGTTGCTCGAATGACGCTGGCTGAGAAGTTGGGCCAGCTACAACAACTCGACGGCGAAGCAAATGGAAATTTTCGTCCAGAACACGTCGAACTCGCTCGTAAAGGTCTGCTGGGATCGACGTTGAATGTTCGCGGCGTCCAACGGACCAATCAACTACAGCGCGTCGCGATGACGGAGTCGCGTTTGAAGATCCCGTTGTTGTTTGGCTTCGACGTGATTCACGGTTACCGGACGATCTTTCCGATTCCGGTTGGTGAGGCTGCGAGTTGGGATCCGTCACTCGCGGAACGTTCGGCCGCCGTAGCTGCACAGGAGGCAAACAACGCGGGCTTGCATTGGACCTTTGCGCCGATGCTCGACATCGCACGCGATGCGCGTTGGGGTCGAATTACGGAAGGCGCAGGTGAAGATCCATTTCTCGGCGCCGCTTTTGCCGCGGCTCGTGTGCGCGGTTTTCAAGGCGCTGACTACAGCGCGCCGGACAGGGTGCTCGCATGTGCGAAACACTGGGTGGCGTACGGCGCTGCTGAAGGCGGACGCGATTACGACACGACGGATCTTTCGGAAAACGTGTTGCGCGAGATCTACTTTCCGCCTTTCAAAGCAGCGGTCGATGCCGGTGTCGGCACGTTCATGAGTTCGTTCAATGCGATCAATGGCGTGCCCGCTTCGGCAAACGCTTTTACGCTGACGAAGGTGTTGCGGCAGGAGTGGAAGTTTGATGGATTTGTGGTCAGCGACTACACGTCCGTGCGCGAATTGATCAATCACGGTGTGGCGGCGAATGAAGAGCAGGCTGCGGCGGCGGCGTTGAACGCGGGCGTTGACATGGAAATGGTCAGCCGCAGTTACAACCAGTTTGGACCGCAACTACTCGAACAGCGCAAACTGACGATGGCCACGATTGATGAAGCTGTGCGGCGTATTTTGCGGATCAAGTACCGGCTGGGACTTTTTGACAAACCCTACGCCGACGAAGCGCGTGAGTCAGGATCGTTGCTGCGGCCTGAGAGTGTTCGTCTGGCGCGTGAAGCGGCCGCCCGTTCGATGGTGTTGTTGAAAAATGAACGCAGCGTGTTGCCACTCGACAAGGCGGTGAAATCAATCGCCGTGATTGGCCCACTCGCCGACGATCGCCGCGTGCCGCTTGGCCCGTGGAACGGTGATGGCCGCGAGGAAAACACGGTCACTGCGCTTGCCGGTATCAAGGCGAACGTGCCGGCACAGACGAAAGTCGGTTATGCGAAGGGTTGTGACATCAAGGGCGATTCTGATGCGGGATTTGGTGAAGCTGTCGCGCTCGCAAAAGAGTCGGATGTTGCGCTCGTGTTTGTAGGCGAGAGCGATGAGATGGGTGGCGAAGCGGCGTCGCGAAGCTCACTCGATCTGCCGGGCCGCCAGATGGACCTCGTCAAAGCGATTCAAGCTACCGGAAAGCCCACCGTTGTTGTTCTCGTTAATAGCCGGCCGCTGACGTTTGGTTGGATTGCCGATAACGTACCGTCGATTCTGGTGGCGTGGATGGGCGGGAGCCAGGCGGGCAATGCGATCGCGGATGTCGTTTTTGGTGCTGTTAATCCGAGTGGCAAGTTGCCGGTGACATTTCCACGTACCGTCGGGCAGGTGCCGATTTACTACAACCACTTGAACACCGGTCGTCCACCCGAAGAGCAGAATAAATACTCGTCGAAGTATCTCGACGTGCCATGGACGCCGCAGTTCCCTTTTGGCTTCGGACTCAGCTACACGACGTTCAAACTCAGCAATCTGCAACTGAGTGCGCCGCGGATTCGAGCGACTGATAAGTTGACCGTTAGTGTTGAGGTTGAGAACGCAGGCACGCGTGCGGGTGATGAAGTGGTGCAGCTTTACATTCGCGATCCGGTGGCGTCGATGGCGCGTCCGGTGAAAGAGTTGAAGGGCTTTCAACGCGTGACGCTGCAACCGGGTGAGAAGCGCCGCGT
Source organism: Pyrinomonadaceae bacterium (assembly GCA_035603895.1). GTDB lineage: Bacteria > Acidobacteriota > Blastocatellia > Pyrinomonadales > Pyrinomonadaceae > PSRF01. Next base: position 1,746 of record DATNJO010001013.1, on the reverse strand, counting down.
GGAGTTTACGCTCTCGCACGACCAGCTTGCGTTCTGGAATCGTGAGATGCGTTTCGTGGTGGAACCGGGCGAGTTTCGAGTGATTGTTGGATCGAATTCACGCGACGTGATCGAGGCGAAGTTTGAGGTCGTTGAGAAATAAAATTATTCACAGGCTTTGTTTTACTGTTTGTGTTTTTATCCTCCTCTTAGGAGCCTCGGCCCGCGCCAACGACGCTTTCATCAATGACCTTCAAGAGCGCTCTTTTCGTTACTTCTGGGAACAGGCAGATCCAAACACGGGATTAGCACCGGATCGTGCGCGGATGGACGGCTCGCCGCTGCCGGAGAGTCATCGTGATGTTGCGAGCATCGCTGCTACTGGTTTCGGTCTGAGCGGATTGTGCATCGCAGCGGACCGCAACTGGATTTCTCGCAACCAGGCGATTGAACGTACGCGTAACACTTTGCGCTTTTTTGATTCGCGAGCGGTTCATCAGCGCGGCTGGTTCTATCATTGGCTCGACGCAAAGACCGGCGACCGGCGTTGGAACAGCGAAGTCTCATCCATTGATACTGCGTTACTGCTGGCCGGCATTCTCACCGTTAAGCAATGTTTCGCGAACGACGCCGAGATCGTTCGACTTGCCACGAGGATTTACCAGCGCGTTGACTTTCGCTGGATGCTCAACGGTCACCCGCAACTGCTCTCGCACGGCTGGAAACCGGAAACAGGTTTCTTAAAACCGCGTTGGGACACGTACAGCGAAGACACGATCCTCTACCTCCTCGCAATTGCTTCTCCGACACATCCGATTCCCGCTGCTTCGTGGTACGCGTTATGGCGCGATCGTTATCGTTACGAAGGGCACAGTTACTTCACCACGATCGGTGTGCCACTCTTCATGCACCAGTACTCGCACGCCTGGATCGACTATCGCAACCGGCGCGAAAACCGCGGCGATCGCATCGACTACTTTCAAAACTCCGTTGCCGCCACGCTCGCGCATCGCGCCTTCTGCATGAACCTCGCGCACGACTTTCCGGACTATGGACCAAACGTCTGGGGCATCACTGCGTCGGACAGTGCGAAAGGTTATCTCGCGTGGGGTGGTCCACCACGCGATCCGGACATCGACGGCACGATCGTTCCCTCCGCGGCAGGCGGTTCGTTGATGTTCACCCCGGAACTCGCGACCACTGCGCTACACACAATGAACGAACGCTGGGGCCGCAGGATCTACGGCAAGTACGGCTTTGTCGACGCCTTTAATCCCAAAACCGGATGGATCGACACTGACGTGATCGGAATCAACGCCGGCATCATTCTCCTCAGCGCCGAAAACATGCGCAGCGGCGCCGTCTGGCGCTGGTTCATGCAAAACTCCGAGATTCCGCGCGCACTCGACCGAATCGGGCTGCGATCTCGCTCTCCACAACGTCGAGGTGGATCGCTTCCAGCAACGGAAAGAGATAAGGCAATCCATCACAAGCCGCGTGCAAGTGTCGATACCACATCAGCACTGCCAGGTAGAGATCCTCATTCAATCGCGACATCAGTGTCTGGTTCTCAGTGATATCTTCGCGATGCGTGAACGTGCCCTCGCGATACCAAAAGCGGTCCGGTTTCAAGGCGTGATAGTGGATGATCCCCGCGTGTGTGGTCCAAGCCGGATCGTTTTTGAGGTAGTAGTGCAGAAAGTTGAGACGGTAATCCGGGACGACGGCGACTGATTCGCGAACGCGATTCAGTCGCCGTCGTCCCGG
>DATNJO010001012.1:0-2557 GCA_035603895.1 Pyrinomonadaceae bacterium | reverse complement strand
GATGAAGTTCACGCGCCGGTTGATTCAGCTTACCGAACGCCTGTTGAAGAGTTGTTGGCCGGCATTTGGGCCAATGTGTTGAAGGTCGAACGCGTAGGTGTTAACGATAACTTCTTCGAACTCGGCGGACACTCGTTGTTGGTGACGCAGCTTGTCTCTCGCGCGCAAGCGCAGTTCGAAGCCGATTTGCCGCTGAAACTCTTCTTCGAGTCGGCAACGCTCGCCGCACAGGCGGCAGCGATTGAGACTGCGTTGGGCGCTGAACGCGGTTTGCAAGCACCGCCGATCGTTCCCGTATCTCGCGATGGCAATCTCCCGTTGTCGTTCTCGCAGCAACGTCTGTGGTTCCTCTATCAGTTGGAACCGAGCACGTCCGCATACAACATTCCTACGGCCGTGCGTCTGACCGGTGCGCTCAATAGCGAAGCGCTGAGGCGCACGTTGAACGAACTCGTCCGGCGTCACGAGATCCTGCGTACTTATTACGGATTGGCCGATGGTAAACCGGCCCAGTTTGTTGGACCACCGCCGAAGATCGAAATCGATCTGATCGATCTCAGTGAGCTGGCCGAGAGTGAGCGGGAGTCGCGCATGTTGGAGCTGGCAACGGAAGAGGCGAGCAAGCCTTTTGACCTGACTCGCCCGCCACTCCTGCGTGCGAGTCTCGTACGGCTTGGACCAGAAGAGCATGTGTTGCTACTGACTGTTCATCACATCGTCTCCGATGGTTGGTCGCAAGGTGTGATGGTGCGCGAGGTGGGCAAGCTCTACCAGGCTTTTACCGAGGGGAAAGAATCGCCACTCGAAGAGTTGCCGGTGCAATACGCCGACTTCGCGCACTGGCGGCGCAACTGGCTCGCCGGCGATGTGTTGGACCAGCAGCTCGCCTACTGGCGAAAGCAACTAGCCGGTGATTTACCCGTGCTCGATTTGCCACTGGACCATCCGCGTCCGGAGGTGCAGAGCTTTCGCGGCGCAACCGTTACGACGACGTTGCCGCCGGGCTTAAGCGAATCGCTCGGCGTTATTTGCCGGCGTGAAGGCGCGACGCTCTTCATGCTGTTGCTCGCGGCGTTCAAGGCGCTGCTCTGCCGTTACACCGGGCAGGACGAGATCGTCATCGGCGTCCCGATTGCGAATCGCAATAACATCGAGACCGAAAACCTGATCGGTTTCTTCGTCAACACACTCGTGATGCGCACGGACCTTTCCGGCGACCCGCATTTCCCGGATCTTTTGGCGCGCGTGCGCAAAGTGACGCTCGAAGCTTACGCGCATCAGGACTTGCCTTTTGAAGTGCTGGTCGAAGACTTGCAGCCGGAACGCAGCCTCAGCCGCAACCCTCTTTTTCAAGTGATGTTTCAACTGGAGAATACGCCGAAAGAGGAACTGCCGCTGCCGGGGTTGACGATGAGTGCCGTGGCTGTCGAAGGTGTGGCCAGCCAGTTTGATCTGAGTGTCGATGTCGTCGAGAGCGAACAGGGACTTGCGGTCACGGCGGAGTACAGCACGGACCTGTTCGAAGCTGAGACGATCCGCACGTTGCTTAAGCGTTGGGAGATCTTGCTGGAGAGTATCTCGGCGGCGCCGGAGCAGCGACTGAGTGAACTGTCGCTCATGAATTATTCCGAGCGGCTTCAGTTAGAGCACGATTTGAACCGAACCGCACAAGCATTTCCATCGCAATCGGTCGTTGAGTTGTTTGAGGCGCAGGTGGCAAGTTCGCCTGCAGCGATTGCGGTTGTTAGCGAGAGTGAGGGTTTGACCTTTGCGGAATTGAACCATCGCGCGAATCAGTTGGGCCATTATTTAAGGTCCGTTGGTGTTGGACCAGAAGTGCCTGTCGCGGTAGCCATAGAGCGTTCGGTGGAGATGATCGTTGCTTTACTCGGAATCTTGAAGGCCGGCGGCGCTTATGTCCCGCTCGATCCTTCTTATCCCGAGGCGCGTCGTGCATTCATGGCGGAAGATGTTGGTGCTCGATTGATACTCACGCAGGAGCGTGTTCGTGAAGCAATGGCCAGCGCCGCTGCACAGACGGAGAATTCCAATCGACGGTTAAATCTCGATAACGCTGCTTACGTGATCTACACGTCGGGATCGACGGGCAAACCAAAGGGCGTCGTTATCACGCACCACGCGCTGGCAAGCCATTGTTTAGCGGTGGCCCATGAGTATGAGTTGCAAGCTTCGGATCGCGTGCTCCAGTTTGCGTCGTTGAGTTTTGACGTGGCCGCTGAAGAGATCTTTCCGACGTTAGTGGCAGGAGCGGCGATCGTGCTTCAACGCGAACGGGTGTTGGAGCCAGCGGCGCTACTGCGGTCGATCGAGCAGGAGCGCCTAAGCGTGCTGAACCTGCCGGCGCGATTTTGGCAAGAGTGGTTGGAGGGTTTGGAGCGCAAAGGCGCGAGATTGCCAGCGTGCGTCCGGCTAATTGTTACGGGCAGCGAGAAGGTGCGCGCGGAGGGAGTGGGGATTTGGAACAGATTGGCGCCCGGGAATAGTGACTTACTGAATGCGTACGGCGTCAGCGAAGCAACGATCACGTCTACTTTGT
>DATNJO010001011.1:0-4629 GCA_035603895.1 Pyrinomonadaceae bacterium | reverse complement strand
CTTGTCTCAATGTTTATAGCTAACAAATCCACCGCCCAGAACACGGCCCGGTTTGAGATCTCGTTTCCCGCGTCTCTCGACAAAGGACCGATCGACGGCCGCTTGCTATTGCTGATCTCGACCAGTACCGAAGGCGAGCCGCGTTTTCAGATCAACGAAGATCTCAACACTCAACAGGTCTTCGGCGTTGACGTCGACGCCCGGAAAGCGGGCGAGACGAAAACGTTGGACCAGAGCGCGTTTGGTTATCCACGGCGCAGTCTCGCCGACGTGCCGCCCGGCGAGTACACAGTGCAGGCGTTGCTCCATCGTTACGAAACTTTCAAACGCGCAGATGGTCACACAGTCAAACTCCCGATGGACCGTGGCGAAGGACAACAGTGGAACAGCGCGCCGGGAAATCTCTATAGCACCCCGAAGCGTATGCGGATCGGCGGCAACACGCCAATCTCGATCGCGCTCGATAAAGTAATCCCGCCGATCGAACCGCCCAAAGACACGAAGTACGTCAAGCACATCAAGATTCAAAGTGAACGTCTGACGAAGTTCTGGGGACGCCCGATGCATCTCGGCGCGCACGTCTTGTTGCCGGAAGGTTTCGACTCGCATCCCGAAGCGCGCTACCCGCTTGTTATCAATCACGGACATTTCCCGGCGGACTTCGGCAACTTTCGCGAACAGCCGCCCGATCCGAACCTGAAGCCCGAGTACAGCGCACGCTTCAAACTCGACGGCTACAACCGCATCGTTCAGGAGCAGGCGTATCAGTTTTACAAGGATTGGACCGGGCCAAACTTCCCGCGCTTTATCATTATCGAGATCCAGCACGCGAACCCGTATTACGACGACTCCTACGCCGTCAATTCGGCCAACCTTGGTCCATACGGTGACGCGATCACTTATGAATTGATCCCGGAGATCGAAAAACGTTTCCGCGGCATCGGCAAAGGCTGGGCGCGTTTTCTCTACGGCGGTTCCACCGGCGGCTGGGAAGCGATGGCCGTGCAGATGTTCTATCCAGACGAGTACAACGGCAGTTGGGCCGCGTGTCCCGATCCGATCGACTTCCGCGCGTACACCGTTGTGAACATCTACGAACACGAGAATGCTTACTACGCCGATTCAAAGTGGAAACGAATGCCGCGCCCCGGCAAACGAAACTATCTCGGCGAGCTTTCGGCCACGGTCGAAGACATGAATTACATGGAGCTCGCACTCGGAACGAATAGCCGTTCGGGCGGTCAATGGGACATTTGGCAAGCAGTCTATTCGCCGGTCGGCAGCGATGGTTATCCAAAACCGATCTGGGACAAACTGACCGGCAAGATCGATCGTTCGGTGGCGGAGTACTGGCGCGAGAATTACGATCTCAGCTACATCCTCAAACGCGATTGGGCCAAGCTTGGACCAAAGCTCGCCGGCAAGCTCAACATCTACGTCGGCGAGGCTGACAACTACTTTCTAAACAATGCGGTCTATCTCGTCGAGGATTTTGCAAAGACGACGAAGAACCCGGCGTTCGGCGGCGAAATCGATTACGAACCGCGTGCGGAGCATTGTTGGAACGGCGATCACACGCGCCCGAATGCGATTTCGCGATTGCGGTATCACCAGTTCTTTGCGCCGAAGATCGTCGAAAGGATCACGAAGAGCGCGCCGCCCGGAGCGGACTTAAAGAGTTGGAGATATTAAGTTTTTCATGATCGCGATGTGACCTTCGAGGATGTGGTTTGCTTGTTCGGTGTTTGGCGTGAGCGACCAGTCGCCGTGGTCCCAAGTGCCGCCAAGAATGATGCCGTCGCGACGCGGGAACATGTAGCCACTGCTGAGGTAGCAGTAGTCGATCTCAGGTTGCGGTAGCAATATTTCGAGTTGACCACGCACTGGAATCAGCTCTTCGTCAGCAAACAACTCGCGCGAGCCGAGTCCAGTGCAGTTGAAAACAACCGGCTCCGGCAGTCGCGCGATCTCGCGCCGGTTGCGAAACTCCTTCACGACAACTCTGCCACCCGCGATGTAGAAGTCGCGCAACAACGCGCTCAGATAGATCGACGGTTCGATCAGCATCGTTGAGTACTGCCGCACGAGCGGGAAACCAAAGTAACGCTGCGGATCGCGATGAATCTGTCTCGCGGGATAGAGCGCATCGCCGCCGGGAAGCTCGCGCTCGAGCGACATCTCGCTGCGCGAGAGTTCGAACGTCTCGATCCAGCGCACGCCGTATTCTGGTCCAACGAGCAGTTGAAACGCTCGATTCGAGATCTGACACGCGCGGCGAAACTGATCGTCAAACTTCGCGTCGACCTGGTCGTCTTCGTAAACGGAAGTCGGCGCCCACGAAGCACCGGCGATGTTTGACGTTGTATCTGGCGGCAGAGCTTTGGCGTAGATCGTTACCGTGCCGGGACCGTTCTGAAAACGGCGTTGCAACAGACGCGCGGTCGAGAGACCGCTGACGCCACAACCAAGAACAGCGAAGCGTCGCGCACGAGATGTGTTTACAAAGTCTCGTGCGAGATCGACGGCGAGCGACGCTGTGCCCCACGAGAGTGTTACACCGCCACCGCCGTGACCGTAGTTATGGACCAACAGTTTGTTGCCGAAGCGTTCGGCATCAACGACAAAGCCGCTCGGCCGGTACGGCCGCAGCCCAACCACTTCCCGAATCACACGATCGCGAGAGACTTTCACCGGCGCAAAACGGCGTTGCTCGTCGAAAGCGTGTGTCAGGCGCGTAGCACTCAGCAGCGTGGCCATTGCAGCCGCACCACTCAGGAAGTCGCGTCGCTTAATCTGTGTACTCATCCCGGCGAACTTTAGCGTAATCTGTGGCGCATGTCTCGTTTTCCTGAATGGCTGGTACCGATGGCGGCGACGCTTACGCAGGAACGGTTCACCGGACCGGAGTGGCTGTTCGAGCGGAAGTTTGACGGCATCCGTTTGCTGGCATTCAAAAAGGGCGCGGACGTGCAGTTGTTTTCGCGTAATCACCTTCCGCAACACGTGCCCGCAGTGAGCGAAGCCATTCAGAGATTGCCGCACGACGAACTGATTCTCGACGGCGAGATCACATGGCCCGGCAGCCGCGTCAGTTACGACATCTTTGACATCGTATGGCTCGACGGCCGCGACTTGCGCAAGTTGCCATTGGAAGAACGTCTCGAAACTCTGAAACAGTTGCCGCTGACTGGACCGCTTCATCGCGTCGAACCCGTTACCGATGAATCACCGTGGGAGCGCGCGCAACGAGAAGGCTGGGAAGGCGTGATCGCGAAGCGGCGTGATTCCGAGTACGAACATCGACGCTCGCGAAACTGGCTGAAGATGAAGTGTGAACTGTCGCAGAACTTCATCGTCGGCGGGTTCACCGATCCGCAAGGCAAGCGCGTCGGGCTCGGCGCATTGCTCGTCGGTCAGTACGAAGGCAACGATTTCGTCTTTGCGGGCAAAATCGGCACTGGTTTCGACACGCAACTGCTGCTCGATCTGCGTGCGCGGTTGGACCAGCTTGAACTTCCCAAAGCGCCCTTTACAAGAGCAGTCGGCTTGCCGCGCGTGCGCGCGCATTGGGTGCGTCCGGAGATCGTCGTGAACGTTGGTTTCATAGAGTGGACCGTACACGGTAAGCTGCGTCATCCGCGTTTGCTGAATGTAGTCGAATGATCACACATCCTGAAAAGGTGTTGTTTCCCGGTGAAGGGATCACGAAAGGCGAGCTGGCCGCGTATTACGAAGCGATCGCGCCGGTGATGTTGCCGCACCTGCGGCGGCGGCCGATCACGATGGAACGTTATCATCGCGGCATCGACGCGCCGGGCTTCTTTCAGAAGGACGTGTCGAAAGGCTTTCCGGATTGGCTCAAGCGCGTTGAGGTTCCCAAACACGGCGGCACGGTTCATCACCCGATCGCGAACGACACGCGTTCGTTGCTCTGGCTGGCGAATCAAAACAGCATCACGATTCACGTTTGGCCCTCGCGTACGCCGAATCTTTATAACCCCGACATTTGTGTGTTCGATCTCGACCCTGCCGGGGATCAGGAGCCCGATCTCTTGCGCGCAGCAGCGCTAAACCTTCGCGATCTATTAGCTGAACTGGATTTGCCGAGCTGGATCAAGACGACCGGTTCGAAAGGGTTTCACATCGCGGTGCCACTGGATGGTAAATCTGATTTCGGTGTTGTGGCGCGTTTTGCGCATGAAGTGGGAAGGGTTTTAGTCGAACGCGATCCGGATCATTTGACACAGGAGTTTGCAAAAGTCGATCGCGGCGGACGCATTCTCGTTGACACCGGACGCAACGGTTACAGCGCGACGTTTGCTGCCACTTACACGGTGCGTGCAAGACCCGGCGCACCAGTTTCTGCTCCGTGTACGTGGGAAGAGATTGAACGTGGTGAGATCCATCCGAAGAGTTTCACGTTGCGAACGATGGCCCGACGCATTAACGACGTTGGCGATCTCTGGGCCGACATGCTGCGAAAGAAACGTTCGCTGCAACCGGCTATCAACAAACTAAACCGCTGAATCTTCGACGTGCTCCAAATGCCCGCGGCCCCACACGCGTACACTCTCAACCAACGGCAACACAGACCGGCCATAATCCGTCAGCGAATACTCAACCGGCGCC
>DATNJO010001010.1:0-5488 GCA_035603895.1 Pyrinomonadaceae bacterium | reverse complement strand
GAAAAACTAGAAAAGCAATCGCCAGAATCAGCGTGGTAATCCTGATATTCGAGTCACACATGACCACACCTCAACGAGCGTTGATGACAATTGAAGCAGAGGACAGATTGTCAGAACTGGCTTTCAGCACGATTCGCCCTGGCTTTTGCTTCGTTTGGATGATTGCCAGCGCCATTCCGTGAAACGCTTTGCGCTGGTTAGCTTTGAATCGTTCGTGACTGATCTGGTTGCCATTATCAACTGCCGCGATCGATCCGGGGCCGATTACTTCAAACTTTATAAGGTTTTCAGCGGCCGGCACCAGCGTCCCGTTATTGTCGACAACCTTCACTGTTACAAATGAAAGATCCACGCCGTCAGCCCTGATCGTTTGCCGGTCAGGGGTCAAAACAATCTTCGCCGGTGCTTCCGCGGTTCGCACTTCTTTAGTCAGCACGACTTGTCCGTTCTTTCGCGACACTGCTTTCACCACACCCGGCTCAAAGGGAAGCCGCCAGAACACGTGCATGTCATCGCCCTGTTTTTGTTTCGTACCTTGCGAACGTCCGTTCAGAAAGAGCTCCACTTCATCAGCGTTGTTGAAATACGCGACTACGTCAACCTTCTCGCCAGGTTTCCAGTTCCAGTGGGGCACGACGTGCAATACCGGCGTATTGGTCCATTCGCTTTGGTAAAAGTAATACGGGTCTTTGGGAAAACCGGCGAGGTCGATGATGCCAAAGTAGGAACTGACCGCGGGCCACGGAAACGGCGTCGGCTCACCGAGATAGTCAAAACCGGTCCAGATGAACATACCCGAAAACCAGTCGTGTTTCTTAACGAGCTGCCACATCTCTTCGTGGCCCGCACCCCACGGCGCGGTTGAATTGTCGTACGCGGAACACTCGTAAGTTGGTCCGAGCTGAAGAATGTCTTCCGTCTTTCTGGGCCAACGTCGAATCTCATCGGAAGGCATCGCGTAGCTACCGCGCGAATGAACAGAAGAATTGGTTTCGGCGCCGATTATCGGGCGGCCTGGAAACATCTTCGCAAACTCCGGCAGTTCCGCGTGGTGGTAGTTTGTGCCGACGAGATCCAGGTCGCCTTCGGTGAGCACTCTGTTGTCCCGGCTCACACCGTTGCACGCGGCTGTGATTGGACGAGTTCGATCGAGATTGCGGACGATAGCCACGAGCTTTCTGCTGATCGTTCCGCCCGACGGGTTCTTGTCCCACTGCTCCATGACCTCGTTACCAATACTCCAGATGATGACGCTCGCGTGGTTGCGATCGCGCAGCACCATGTCTTCGAGATCTCGCTGGTGCCACTCGTCGAAGTCGAGGTGATAATCGTATTTGGTCTTCTGTATCTTCCAGACGTCGAACGCTTCATCCATGACGATGAAACCCATCTTGTCCGTGAGATCGAGAAGTTCGGGAGCCGGTGGGTTGTGTGAAGTGCGAATGGCATTCACTCCCATAGCTTTCAACAATTCCAACTGCCGTTCGATCGCTCGCGTGTTGACGGCCGCACCCAACGAACCGAGATCGTGATGATTGCACACGCCGCGTATCTTTACCGGCTTGCCGTTCAGGAAGAATCCTTTATCGACGTCAAAGCGAAAGGTGCGAATGCCGAAAGGCGTCTCGTAGCGATCGATAATTCTGCCGTTTTGCCGTAACTCCGAGATGACTTTGTAAAGGGACGGGCGTTCGTCGGACCAAAGCATCGGCGCTGAAATTCTCAGGGTCTGACCTACTTTAACCTGCTGACCTTTCGGCGCCACGTCTCTTTTTATTGCTCGTGTGACTTCTCTTCCCTCGGAATCTTGAATGATGGTCGTTAAATCGACCGCAGCCGCATTGTTAGAACCGTTATTCACCTTCGTCTCGATCGCGACGCTTGCCAAACGTTCGCTAACCTCGGGCGTGGTCACGTACGTTCCCCAATGCGCGATGTGAGCCGGATCGAGTTGGGTTAGCCAGACGTTTCGATAAATACCCGAACCGGAATACCAGCGCGAGTTTGGTTGTTGTGAGTTGTCGACCTTAACTGCAATCACGTTTGGCTTCGCGCCGTAGACGAGGTGTGATGTCAGTTCGTATTCGAAAGTGCTGTAGCCGTAAGGTCGTTTACCGAGATAGTGACCGTTGATCCAGACCTCGCTGTTGCGGTACACACCGTCGAACTGGACGAAGAATAGTTTTCCTTTTAACGCAGCATCAATCGAAAACGTCTTACGATACCAACCAACGCCACCGGGCAAAGCACCGCCGCCGGTGCCCGCAGGAGCTTTTTCACTAAATTGACCTTCGATACTCCAGTCGTGGGGCAAATGGAGTTGTCGCCACTTGGAATCGTCAAACGCCGCGTTCTGGGCGTTGGGTACGTCGCCGAGGTGGAAACGCCAGTTTTGGTTGAATGAGAAGGTTCTTTCAGGTCGAGAGTTTGCGAAGCAAATAGACGCCGCGAAGAGCAGCAAGCACAGCGCGCCGATAGCGTTGCGTTTCAGGTTCATAGTTCTTCTCCGTGTCTCTGTGCCTCTGAGGTTGAAAATAACCACAGAGGCACAGAGACACCGAGGTTACCGCAGCACTTTGATGGTCCACTTCACTTTTCCGGCCTGAGGATCTTGTCGCAGCACAAACTCTCGACCGCGCGGAAGCAACGAGATCGTTTGGAGATCGCTGTCGGGCCGTGTGAAGAGTCCCTGAACCGCGGCGTTGTCCGTGCTGAAAACACGCAACTCCACGTTGTTCCAATCCATGTCTTTCGTGCTCTGGGCGACTTTAATATGCGGCAACACCGAGTGGTCCTTAACCAACAACACAATCGGGATTAAACCCGCGGGAATCTCTTGCCACTTTGCACCTTCATAAACACGCCCGCTTTGGTAATCGATCCAGTTACCCGGCGGCAGGTAAACTTTGCGCCGTTCGTCACTCCCAAACATCGGCGCCACCAGCAAATCCGATCCGAACATGTATTCATCATCAATGGACCACGCGCCGGGATCGTTTGGAAACTCAAAGAACAGCGGACGCACCATCGGAAACCCGCGCGCGGACGAATCCTTCGCCTGCGCGTAGATGTAAGGCATCAACGCATAACGCAGTCCCAAAGCGCGGCGGAAGTCTTCGGTCAGCGCAGCATCGTACTCCCACGGTTCTCTCGGCGGTACGCCGTGCGCGCGAGTGTGAGAACTTAAAACACCCCACGCAAGCCAGCGACGGTAAAGATCGCGCGGTGCACGTTGCACAAACCCACCAACGTCATGACTCCAATAAGTGAAACCTGAAAGTCCGAAAGAGAGTCCGCCGCGCAACTCAGCAGCCATCGCCGAATCAGTATTCTCCGCGTCGCCACCCCAGTGCAGCGGATAACGCTGACTGCCGGCCCACGCACTGCGCGCCCAAATCACATCATCGCCGGTGACCTCCTTCGTCACCTCAGCGACGGCCTTGTTGTAACGCAACGGATAGAGATTGTGCTCGTACCACCCGCTCAATCCGGAAGCGTACTGGCCCGTCATTGGCGCGCCTTCTCCAAAATCGACTTTGATCGCACCGACGCCAAGCTTGAGTAAATCGCGAAGTTTGCCCTGATACCACTTGACGCCTTCGGGATTACTGAAGTCGAGCGTTGCGTCCTCGAACGGAAGTTGACCGCCTTCGTTCTTAACGTGGTAGCCGCGCGATACCATCTCTTTCCAAAGATCGTTCTTCGTAGTGAGGTAGGTGTACTGCCAAAGACTAATGCGAAATCCTTGTTGCTTTAGATCGGCCATCAACTTTGCGGGATCCGGGAAACGAGAAGTTGAAAAACGATAGTCGGTGCGCCACTCAGTTTCGAACCACCCGGTGTCAAGATGGATGACGTCCGTAGGAATCTGATGCGATCTTAATAACCGCGCGACCTCACGCACCTCGTCCGCCGACTTATAAGTGACACGGCTCATCCAGAAGCCAAAGGACCAGAGTGGTGGCACTGGACTACGCCCGGTCAGTGCGGTGTATTCGGAGAGAATGTCTTTTGGCTCGCCTAAGAATATGAAGAGGTCCAGATTTTCGTCGCCCGAATAGATCACATTGTGCGCGTCGTAAAATTTGCCGAAGTCGAAGGTCAACGGCGCGCTCGTGTGCACAAACATGCCGTAGCCGTTGCTGCTCAAAAAGAACGGTATGGGTTTGTACATCAACTCGCTCTGAGTGCCCATGCCGTCGCGCGTAGAAACCACGACTCGTTGTCCGCGCTTGTTGAAGCGTGTAAAGGATTCGCCGCAACCGAAGAGCTTCTCGTCGTGTTGGAGTTCAAAAGTGGCCGCGATGCGACGCGAAAGATCGCTCGCGCGACGTACGAAGGAAAACGGAACCGGGGCGAAGAACGTCGCAGGATCGCCGATGTTCTGCGTGCGCGTCAGCAAGCGTCCTCGCGCATCGTAAATTTCAACGTGCCACGGCTGTTTGATGATCCGCACACGACCGTGCGCGCTGGTGTAGACGATTTCGCGATCGTTCTGTTCCACACGCCACGACGTGTCTTTCGCGACTGGACCAGCTAGCATCAACGACGAGGCTTCGTTGAGCGGAGCGGCGCGCGTGGACAAACGCAAACGAATCGTGCGTGGGCTCACGAAGCTGATCGCAAAAGGAAACGAGGGATCCTGATCGTATTCAGTGCCGGGAAACTCAGTGCTGCGCCCGCGAGTGAAACCTACATCAATTTTATTGAAGGAGAGCGTTGTGCTGCGCAGGTAACGATCCCATTGCAGAGTGCCTTGACCGGTTGACGTGTCGAAGGAAGTGAGGCGGCTGCCGACGAAATAGGTGTTCTCCAGGCGCTGAAAATCGGGGCTGACGTCTACCGGATCGCCGAGCACTTGGGCATAAGATCGATCGGCCACAAAAAGGCACAAGAAGCACAAGAGGCACAAAAAGTACAAGTGAGATAAGAAGACCTTCTTGTGGTTTTTGTGCCTCTTGTGCCTTTTTGTGATTTTCATCGCTCAGCGACTTCGAGCACTTTCCCGGAAACTGCGAATTGTCCGCCCAATGTAGAAGTATGCCCTTGCTGGCCGCCGCCGATGCTGACCGAGAATTCACCGGGTTCGATCACACGCTTGCCATTGTCATCGATCAGCGACATCTGCCGCGGCGTGATGGTAAACGTCACCGTACGTTTCTCTCCCGGCCGTAGCGATATGCGATCGAAACCGACTAAAGCGCGAATCGGCACGGGCGCTGATGCCTGGCTGTCGGTGAGATACAACTGGACCACTTCTTCGCCTTCTCTTTCTCCGGCATTCGTCACGTCAGCACTCACTGCAATCGTTTCACCACCCTGCACCGAGTTCTTCTCAAACCGCAGATTGCTGTAACGAAACGTTGTGTAACTCAACCCATAACCAAACGGATAGAGTGGCTGTCCTTTGAAGTACCGGTACGTGCGGCCCTGCATACTGTAGTCGGTAAACGGCGGCAACTGATCCACCGATTTATAAAACGTAACC
>DATNJO010001009.1:0-3141 GCA_035603895.1 Pyrinomonadaceae bacterium | reverse complement strand
TTACGCTCTCGAAACGCAGGTTTTTTCCTATCAGAGGGTTGGGTGACACTTCTTCGGACAAAACCTGCGTTTCGAGAGCGTAAGCGGGCGAGTCGAGAAAGTCGCCGGACTGTTCGTGAGCAGCGATAAGTGCTTCGACTTTCGCGCGCAGACTAGCGTCGCCATCGCAAGCGTCGTCCAGGAAAGCCGCACGCTCGTCTTTTGGACGCGCCAATGCAGCGTGGAATAGTTCATTGACGCGACGGTAGAGTTCAGGGGTCATGAGGACAGTGCTAATGTGTTCGCAGCCATGCTGCACGACGCGGGCTGCGCAACGTGCAAGCTAGCCGCCGAGTTCAACACGAAGCCAGGCGCGCGCCATTTTCCATTGCCGTTCGATAGTCGCGTGCGAAACGGATAAGACCTCCGCAGACTCCTCGATCGTCAGGCCGCCGAAGAAACGCAGTTCGACAATCTGGCTTTGCTGCGGATCGAGTTCATCCAACTTGTGCAAAGCAAGATTGAGCGCCAACAGATCGACGTTCGACTTACCGGCGATGCGATCCGCTTTGCTCAACGACAAGCTGTAATGCACGCCGCCTCTTTTCGCAGCCTGCCTGACGCGCACGCGGTCAACCAGAATGCGTCGCATGAGCCGGGCGGCGATCCCGAAGAAGTGCGCGCGGCTCTGCCACCTAATCTCTGACTGATCTATGAGCCGGACAAAGACTTCGTTGATGAGTGCGGTTGGCTGGAGCGTGCGTTCGTGGCGTTCGTGTCTGAGATAACTGGCAGCCAACTTGCGCAACTCTTTGTAAACCAGCGGCACCAACTCTTCGAGCGCATCTTCCTCACCACTGCTCCATCTCTCGAGAATTCGCGTGATGTCAGGCGAAGTGTGCATGCTGGTTTGCACCCGTTCGCCTCCCGATACTTTGGGAGACTGCTGCAGTGTTGTCCTTGATTGTGAGCGCTGGAATTGCGTGTACCGGCGGTTTAAGGTACTCGAAACGATCGGGAAGTTCAATATTTACCGAGTGAGCAAGAATACATGTCCCATTTGGGCGTCATGTACATCTGTAATTTTGCTCTATGGCCTTATAGGGCTTTGCACGAGAAGGGGCGTTTGCACGAAATGTAACGCCCCTGCACGAAAAGTAGAGGGGAAGGCCGGAGCGTTCCCCCTTCCAGCGCTGCACCCTTTCTGTAGTTCAGGCGCACCAACAGTTTCTGCCAGTGGTATCATCGCAGCATACCCACCCGGTGGGGCACTCAGCAGTTACTATGTCGTAGTAACAATACAGCTGTTGATTCGTCGACGAAGCAGAGGTGAACGACACGGCCGCCAAAGTGAAGACGAGCACGGATAGGGTTATGAGTTTTCGTGTGAGACGTTTCAACATATTGTTCTCCTTGGTTGTGAGTAAGCATGAACGGTTGAGGGTTGGGGGGAACACGTGAACAATACGCCTTGCAGGAGCGCAGCGTCAACGGTGCCAGTTCCCAATCGCCTTCATGCAGCGACTCTGGCGTGGTGCTCTGAATCACTACGATTCCTTCAATGATTGAACTATTTGCTGTCTTGAAAATTTTGGTTACCAGGACGGTGAGATCAGAATACACGTTCTCCCTATTCTCGGAGACATGAGCTTCAGCGGTCCTCACTTCTCCCAACACAATAAACCCGCTCTTTGCCACCGGTAGTGCAGGCGTGAGCGCCAATCCCTCGTCAATAAACAGGCGTTCAGCCTGCCATTCGGGAGATGAGTTTCTGTATCTTCATTGTCGTTGCTCCAGTTGAAGCTGTCCGGCGAACAATGTGCGGATGCTGCGATACAAGGGGGGAAAGTTGGCCCAGTGAGAGAAGCACTTTACTCCGGTAACTTTTTCGAAACGAAATCTCGATTACGTTTGGATAAGAGATGATTTCGCGCTCGCACGGCAATCTCATCTGTGTATGACTGCTCCGGTTGGCGCTGAAGTGACGCTGCTCATGCCAGCAGCACACGGCAATTTCGACTCGACATTACAGGACCAACCACCACCTGATAATCCTCGAAAAACGAGAGAACAACTTCAGTTCGAATACTGGTCAGCACTTACTAGTCAGCTAGCGAGTTCTGGCAGTTATGTTCGACTCGGTCCACCAAAGTCACATTTTGGAGTCAGCGCACCATTTGCCCACCCGACAGTACGAATCTTTTCAACCATTTCCTTAAGCAAGAAAATCGTCTGCTCAGGCATACGTACGCTCAACCAAAAAGAGCTATACACATACTTGTCAAAGCGCCGAAAAGAGTGGGAACGCGAGATAGAACGAAATGTCAGGCATCCCGCGCTCGATTTTCATTGGACCGCGGAAAAACGGTTTCAGACCGTGGGCGAGATTAGGGTCTGTTTCCCTGCTTCTGCTATCCACGATCGCAATTCCTGGGGTCCGTATCTAGTTTGGCATCAGCGAACTCTAGAAGCTTTAAACAAGCTTTTTTATAAAAGAGTACGCACTTTCAACTATTCTCAGCCGCCGATTGAAAAAGGCTCACCTCCTGCGGCGCACCCGACAAAACTCGTAAACAGTTTTTGGAAAGGATTTCAGTCGAGCATCCGAGATGACAAAGATCTCACACTGAATAAACCGTCGCTTTCCAGCTCACCATTTGGCAAGTCATCGATGAGTAAGACTTACCTCGGCTTCCGGTTTGCAGTTCAAATACATCCAGCTAGAGACTTAGCGGACGTAAATGTGACCGTCGGCCAAGTCCACCATTTAGCGTTCGCAAAACTTCGCAAGAGTCGAGAGAGTATTCATAAACAGTTAAGGAAAAAGCTGGAATGGAAACTGAACGATAGCGGAGAAAGCTGGGCGCTTGTATCGCGTGACTTTCAAGTCTCTAACCTCGACCAATGGGAGCCGACCTATATCTGGCTCAAAAAGAATTTGCGTCTATTCCTTAAAGTGATGCTTCCACGAATTCAGGCCATTCAAGATCGAATCGAGAAACAGAACACGAAGAACGTGAGTTAAGCAATTTTTCTCGCCGGTCTACGTTTCACGGCAACGTGGGAGTGCTGCTCTATCTGTTGAACTGCGACGGGATCATAGATTCGCTCACCACAGTCAGGGCACTCATAGAATTCCACGGACGGTGCGGAGTATCGCTT
>DATNJO010001008.1:0-6993 GCA_035603895.1 Pyrinomonadaceae bacterium | reverse complement strand
GATCGCCTGGCCCGCCACGATCGTCACTTCCGAAGCTTCGGATCCGTAGGGCCGACTCGATTCCGGGCGCGGCGTCAAAGTGAAACCGCACGTGAACTTGATGCTCGCCCGCGGCTGCGACCGAGTCGCGAACGATCCAGTAATCATGTTTCAGAAACAGCACTTCCCGCTTGACCATCACCGGATCTGCGAGCCGCATAAACCCATCGTGTCGTGCGGAAACAAAGTCGAACCGGTCTTCGCTCCGCCATTTTTCCAGTGTGCAGCCGGCAATTGTTTTCCATGAAAATGGTCCATTCGGCACTGACGACGACTGGTCATCGATTGTTACGGTGTTGTGCGCGTGCGAACTGCGAAACCAGTCTCTTAATTCGCGCGATCCGGTGTAGGTGTAAGTGCCCCTGTCGACCAGGACGCTGCGTCCGTTTGCCGAAACGTCGATCGACAACGCGTCCGCGTGCGCATGACCGCAGGCCAGCGATCCGTGTGGTCCGCAGTCAAACAGCAGATAGTTTGCGTTGCGCGCCCAGCCATCGCGCATGACGAAATAACCACCTTCAGCAAAGGCAACAGAGGTTTTTTCCGGTTGTTTAGGAACAAGCGCGTCAAACTTGCCGAGACCCTCAACACCCGTTAACCACAAAAGTTCTTCAGCCGCTTCATCGGCGACGAATCGATAATCTTCGCGTTCAAAGAGCATGGCACCGACGGCGAGCGTGCCGCGGAAATCATCAGCCGGCCTGACATCCAGCATGGTCAGTCGCCCGCCATCATCGTCGCCAAACAACGGAGTTGTGCCATCAGGCCGCGTGATGTACATCAGATGGTCGAGCAATAGCAGCAGATCTTGTTCGACTTGTTTCGGAAGGCTGAAATTGTTGCTGCGTGCGAGCAACATGAACTGAAGATAAAAATCGGTCGTGTAGCGATGATAGTAGCTCGATTGCTCGAAATAAACACCGTCGCTCCGAACGTGAAGCGGCAGTTGTTCGACCAGAATCCGGGCGCCCAGCTCCTGCCAGCGCTTCGCCGCTTTGAACTCCGGCAGCAGAGTTCCGAGAAAGAAAAGTCCCAGCGCTTCGCCGGTCAGATGCGTGTTCGGACTGAAGTACGTTGACAGGTACGACTCGAGATGACGCGCGCCGAGATACAAGAATTTCCACGCGCGTTTGAAAACTTCGCCGGTTAACGACGGCGACGACTTGAAGAAGTAAAAAGCCCACACCCAGGCCATCGACCTGAAGGCTACTTCGAGACTGCTGGCCCAGTTGATCCCGAGTTTGGGCGGGTTGGCGCTCATCCACGCATCGAGGTGCGTAACAAACGCGCGCGCATATTTCTCGTCGCCAGTTAGCCAATAAGTTTGGCCCAGCGTCACGAAATACTGGTGCCGGTTCAACTCCCAGATGATCTTCTTGTCGCCCGCGACTTCTGCGTTGAGATAGTCGAGCTTGCTCCAGTGCAACAGCGGGATTCGTTTTCCGGTTAACGGTTCAAACTGCCAATCGATGGATTCACCGACGGACTCACCGAGGGGCTCACCAAAACTCAAATTTCGATGGCCCAGCAAATCAAACTTGCCTTCACATATACGATTCGCTTTGTCGATAAGCTGCTCGGCGCTGTTGGACCAGCGACTCTTGAACGCACTAGTAGTTGCTTCAGGACTTTGAAAGGCGGCGAAGAAATTCGGATGCGATCTCGATCGGAAGTGATCGAGCAGATCATCGGTCCTTTCAAGCGCCAGCAAAGAAGCGAATGCTTCGTCAGCCGGTAGTTTCACCAACGGAGACCAGCCACGTCTCTCACCAAAAGCCGCCAGCCTCTGCGCCGCCCGCACCCGCAACTCGCGAAGGCTCGCGTTCCTAAGTTTCTCCAGATTCACTGATTCGATCTTTTTCTCAGAGTCTGTTATTAGTCAATAGAAAAATCCGATTCAAAGGCCCCCGATTGGAATTACCCGCTGGTTCGGTGTTTTAAAGGTTTTGCTCTGTACACATGAAGTTCTCGGTAATCATCGCGACTTACAACCGCGCGGACAGCCTGCGTGAAACGCTTGCGAGCCAGGCACAACTCCGAACCAAAGAACAATGGGAGCTAATCGTCGTCGACAACAACTCGACCGACCATACGCGCGCAGTGGTCGAAAAGGCGGCGAAAAACTTTCCGGTAGAACTTCGTTACCTGTTCGAAGCGGAACAGGGAAAGTTCGCCGCACTCAACCAGGCTATTCAAGCATCGCGCGGTGAGATCATCGCGACGACCGACGACGACGCATTCGCCGAACCTGACTGGCTCGATCTGGCTGCGGCGGGTTTGGAACGTTTTAACTGTGATTTTGTTGGTGGCCGAGTGTTGCCCGTCTGGAAAGGACCGCGTCCGAGCTGGCTGCCCAATCGGCCGGGTATTCATTGGGCTGTTATCGCGTTGCTCGACCTCGGCTCCGAGCCAAAGGAGTTTGGTGTTGGGGGAACGCCGTGGCCGTTGGGTGTGAATGAAGTAACGCGCCGCGATGCGTTTACACGAGCCGGATTGTTTGACAATAACCTCGGCAGAAAAGCCGGCACGCTCCGCAACCAGGCGAACCGTGAATGGCACCTGCGCGCGCGCGAAGCCGGCGTCCGTGGTTTCTACATCCCGGAAATGGTGATGCATCACGTCGTACCGACTGACCGTTTGACGAAGAGTTACTTTCGCCGCTGGCTTTATTGGCACGGGATCAGCCGCGCGATTCTTTACGAGAAGCTCGGCGTGGACATGGAGGCGCCCGATAATTCGCAGCTCGATTTTTCGAAGGTGCCGCACATCGCCGGCGTGCCGCGCTATTTGTATCGAAGTTTTCAACGTTCGTTTTCCGGAATGTTGCGAGAGTCGATTCGCAGAGAACCTGTGGCATCCTTCGAGCACGAATTGAAGCTTTGGTTTTACGCCGGGATGTTCAAACACCGTTGGAAAAACCGGGACAAGGGACCGCACAGGCCGACAACCGCATGAAAGCTATCATCCTGGCCGCAGGCAAAGGCAAACGACTCGATCAGATTCGCGGTGACGATCCGAAGTGTCTGCTGGACATCGGCGGCACATCGCTGATTGAGAGACAAATCAGCGCCTTGAACATGGTCGGCATCAACGACGTCGTCGCTGTTGTCGGGTTTGGCAAAGAGCACGTGCAGGCGCGCTGCGGGCGACAGATCCGTTACGTAGAAAACGAAATTCACGAGCAAACGAATAGCCTTTACTCGCTCTGGTTGGCGCGAGATATGTTGCGGGATGGATTCGTCGTGCTCAATGCTGACGTGTTGTTCCATACCCGGATGCTGGAAGATCTGGTTTCCTCTCGTCACGAGAATGCTTTACTCATTTCCTACGAGTCGTTAACGCCGCTCGGCGAGGAAGAGATGAAAGTGAAAGTGCGAAAGGGTGTGGTCGTAGAAATTTCCAAACACATGGATCCGGCTGAAGCCGACGGCGAAAACGTGGGGATCGTGAAGTTTGGACCATCAGGCGCGGCGCTTCTGATCGAGCACATGGATGCTTTGGTTGCTGGCGGAAACCTGAAGGAATGGGCGCCGCGCGCGTTTGGCGCGTTTGCGGCGGTACAACCGCTACACGCAATCAGCACGCGTGGTTTTCCGTGGATCGAGATCGATTTCCCGAAGGATTACGCTGCCGCGCAGGAGAAGATTCTTCCTGAACTGAGCAGTAGTGGAGACCGAGTCAACGAAGCAAGGAGCTTCGCTTGAAATTACGTCTCCCGCAAAGACGCAAAGGCGCAAAGAAATTCTTTTAAAAACGCGGCAGCGCTTTGCGTCTTTGCGGGAGATTGTCCAGGAAAATGAGTTTGAGCCGTCTAACACGGTTCGTACAAGACTGCGATACGAAATGGCAACGGTGGCGCGAACCCAGCCTCCGCCGCGTGCTTGTGTGCGTACGTGCGCCGATGAATTACGTAATGATGGCGCCCGTCTACAAACGCATGTCGCAGGACCGGCGCGTCCAGTTTTATTTCACGACCACCGCGGACGCCTCGCGCGAGAGCGAAGTTTATAGCGCAGCAGACGGCGAACTGCGCGTGATTCGTGCGAGCGACACGAAGTTTATGAAGTTTGACGCGTATCTCGCGGCCGACTTCATTTGGATGTCGTTGCCGCGCGGTACTCGCCGAGTTCAGATGTTTCATGGCGTCGCAGGCAAGTACACGAACGTCTACGACACTCCCGTGGAGTCCGTTCGTGGCTGGGATCGGTTGTTTTTTATCAACCAACGAAGGCTCCGCAACTTCGTGCGTTCGGGTGCGCTGGATGCGGGCAGCAAGGCCGCTCGATTAGTCGGCATGCCGAAGGTCGATTGCCTCGTGGACGGATCGCTCGAGCGCAACGCCGTTCTCGAACAGCTCGGCATCGATCCAACGCGAAACGTCGTTTTGTACGCGCCAACGTGGTCGGCGCATTCGTCTCTGGTGACGATGGGTGCGGAGTTGGTCGAACAACTCGTTGCGGCGGGTTACGCAGTGATCGTAAAGCTGCACGACCGTTCGCACGACCCGGAGCACGCCAATTCTGGCGGTGTCGACTGGGTTTCACGACTCGGTCCTTTGCTGCGCGCGAGCGGCGGCCACTTAGCGACAGGCACCGACTCGTGCCCGTACCTTGCGGCCGCGGACGTGATGATTACCGATCACAGTTCGGTCGGTTTTGAGTTTTTATTACTCGATCGGCCGGTCGTGCGCATCGAAGTTCCGAAACTACTTGCGGAAGCGAATGTGAATCCGGAATACGTCGAACTGCTTGCCGACGCATCGTTGACTGTCAAAACCGCATCAGAAGCGATTCGTGCAGTGGAACAAAGTCTGGCGCGGCCAGGTGACAGGTCAGAAACGAGGCGGGCAATAGCGGCCGAGTTGTTTCATAGTGCGGGCAATGCGACTTCGCTGGCGGTGAACGAGCTTTATGAGTTGCTGAACCTTGAGGCGCCCGGTTTACGCGTTTAGTAATAGATTCTTATCAAAGCGCGTGGCGGGCAGGTTCTCAGTAGAGTGAACCTTAGTAGACACGTGAGTGAACCTTTGTGGACAACCGTGCTGGTCAGCTATGTACGTTTCTAGTGTGGACTCGGGACAAGTTGTCTGAATATCAGACGGGACGCTTCCAAACCTTGCGTACAGTTCGCTTGTAGGTTAGGGTTTTGCTCACAAACAAAAAGTGCGGAGCAATCTCCTGGTGGCACAGTTCTCGCTTCACCCGAGAGCCTGATAACTCTCCACCATGGAACCATTGCCTTTTTCGATTCGATTCTGTTTCGAGGTAACACAGTCGTGGCAAAAATTAACTTCGCACCTAAAGCTCTTCTTCTGCTCTCATTGTTTCTTTTTCTCAGCATTTCAACCCAGGCGCAGGAGCGTCTTTGCGATACTTCTTTCGAGAACTGTCGCTCTCCAATCTGGCAACTAATCGATAACGAGACTCAGGGCATCGATGTCGCTTTCTGGTTTATGGACGACACGTCCTACGTGCCCAAGATCATTGCCAAATGGCAGGCCGGTGTACCGGTAAGAGTGCTCGTCGATCCGCGCGCCAGTGCAACCCATCCAGTCAACCAGCAGGTGCTCGATCAACTCGCAGCGGCCGGCATACCGATGCGTAAGAACGTCGCCACAGGCGGAGTGCTGCACTGGAAGATGATGAACTTTATCGGTCAGAACACGGTGGTGTTCAGCGCCGCTAACTTTGGCCCACAGAATTATGTGCCTACCACTCCGTTTGAGAATTACATTGATGAAGTGATCTACTTCGCCAATCGCACTTCGCTCGTCAACAGCTTCAAGACGAAGTTTGACGATAAGTGGCTCGACACGAGCCGCTTTGCGAACTACGCCAACATCAGCGGTCCGCTAACTCGCAAGTATCCGATCTTTACTAAGGACCCGGAACTGAATTACCCACCGGAAGAAAGCTTTGCCAACCGATCGACAGCCCGTTACAACGCGGAAACACAAAAGATCGACACCATTATCTTCCGCAACACCGACGACCGGCATGCCGACGCTTTCATCGCGGCTTTGAACCGGGGAGTGCCGGTCAGGATTCTCAATGAACCGGAGACTTATCGCACGACGACCTATTTCCGGCATTCTTACAACATCGATCGCATGTACATGGCGGGGGCGCAGATCAAGGATCGTAATCACCTCGGATTGACGCACGAAAAACTGGTCTTGCTCTACAGTCAGGCCATGGCGATCTTCGGCTCCTCGAATATGAGTGTGCCTTCATCCGACTCGCAGGACGAGCACAACATTTTCACCACAAGGCCGGAGTTGTTTCAGCCGCTGGTAGATCAATTCGAGCGAAAGTGGAATTCGACGGTGGAGTACAAGCCGTTCGTTCCGCTCCCGCCCGATGCGCCCGAGGGCCCGTCGCCGGCGAATCAGTCATTCACAACGTCGAATAACGTCACGCTGCGGTGGGAAGGCGGTTTTTACGCGTGGAAGTACGACGTTTACTTCGGCACCGATCCGAATCCACCGTTGCTCACACAAAATGTGAACACTGGTTTCCCGGGACCGGGAACTCCGGAAACTTTCACGTTGCCGCCGCTCAGCCCGGGCACGACTTACTTCTGGCGCATCGTCGGCAAAACGATGGCGGACAAGGTGGCGAGTAGTCCCGTTTGGAGCTTCACAGTTCCAGGCAACGGCCCGACACCAGCCGCGCCGACCGGCCTGATCGCCACTGCCAGCGGCTCGTCGCGTATCGATCTGTCGTGGAGCAACGTCGCGGACGAAATCGGTTACCGCATCGAGCGCAGTCTCAATTCGGGTTCGGGATTCCAGGACATCGGATCTACCAACGCTGATGTCACGAGCTTCCAGGACACGGGTCTCAATCCCGGAACGACTTACTTCTATCGCGTAATGGCCTTCAACGGTGGCGGACCTTCGGGGTTCAGCAACACGGCCAGCGCCACGACGCAAGCAGGCTCGTCGCCACCACC
>DATNJO010001007.1:0-5356 GCA_035603895.1 Pyrinomonadaceae bacterium | reverse complement strand
AACAGATCGGCGCGAATACATTCCTCGGTTCGTATCGTTACGATCAGCAGAGCGCAGCCTGCGAACTCTGGCCACGCGCGCTGATCGATTCGAAGTATGCCGAGCCGGTACGATCGGACAAACCTGTGTTGATTATGACTGGCGAGTGGGATCCGGTGACGCCGCCGTCGCAGGGTGATGCTGTGGCCAGGACGCTACCTAATAGTCTGCACATCGTGGTGAACGACGGAGCGCACGGTCTGAGCGGTTTGCAAGGTATCGACTGTCTCGACCGTTTGCTTACTCAATTCGTCGAGCGCGGCGCCGTCAAACGACTCGATACGAGCTGCACGAAAAACATCAAGCGTAAGGGGTTTGCGTTGAAGCTTTAGTGCGGCGGCGGAGGCGAAAGCGGCACATACGCCTTCGGCGGGATAATCGGGAACGCATAAGAGTAAATCCTTAACTCAAAAAAGAAAACGGCCACAGACTCTATGGAATCTGTGGCCGAAAACGTTAGTTCAACAATTGCAGGCCCAGGACCTGCTCGAGGATTGTGCCGAGGATGCTGTAGCCGCCATTTGAATAGCGGCCGTATTGCGAGCGGCTGTAGTAGCCGTCTTCGTAACCACGGCGAAAACCCTCACGGAAGTAATGCTGATACTCGCTCAGGTCGACGTAATAAGCGTCGTAACCATAGCTCGCATCCTGATAGCCGTAAGCTTCCTGAACGTTAAAGCCATAACCATCCTGACGATCGGCCTGGCCTGCCTGGAAGCCTTCGCCGTACCCATCGTTAATCGCCCGGCGCAACATCTCCGCGCCATACTGATTCGTCTGGTAATAGCTGCCGCCACGACTATAGCGATAGTTGTAGGGACCGTAGTCGTTGTAACGCCATTGCTGGAGTCTCAACTGATCGCGGCGCAGCCGTTCGATATAGCGTTGCTGGAAGCGCAACTGGTTTAGACGGCGCTGCTGTTCGAGTATTCGCTGACGTTGTTGCCAGACATTTTGGCGTCGCTGCCATTCCTGGCGATAACGCGACGCACGCTGTTCCTGTTCCTGCCGCCAGTTGCGGTTGTTATCGCGGTCGCGGTTCCAGTCGCGATTGCGATCGTTGTTGTTCCAATCGCGGTTGCGATCGTTGTCGCGATTGCGGTCGCGGTTCCAGTCGCGGTTGCGATCGTTGTCACGATTGCCGTCGCGATTCCAATCGCGGTTGCGGTCAGACTGTTGCCGCTGCTGCTGTTGGATCTGCTGCTGTCGCTGACGTTCGAACTCCTGCTGACGCTGACGCTCGACGTCGCGATTCCCTTGCTGTTGCCGTTGTTGCTGCCAACGCTGCTCGCGCTCCTGCGACTGGCGGATCTGTTCCTGGCGGCGTTGTTCGTAACGCTGCTGCTGTTCGGCAGACTGCTGATTGCCGCGTTGCTGGCGCTCCTGCGAACGCTGCACCTGCTGCTGTCGTTGCTGTTCCCAGCGTTGCTGACGTTCCTGACTCGACTGTTGTTGCTGTTGTCGTTGCTGTTCCCAGCGCTGCTGACGTTCCTGACTCGACTGTTGCTGTTGTTGACGCCGCTCGTCCGAACGTTGTTGACGTTCCTGACTGGCCTGTTGCCGTTCCTGCGAACGTTCCTGTTGGCGCTGTTGGCGTTCCGCCTGGTTTTGCTGGCTACGCTCTTCGCCGCGGCCTCGTCTGCCCTGGGCGCTCGCGAGGCTGCTTGTGCCCAAGAGTGCCGCCGACATCGCGGCCGACACTGCCGCTCGTTTCCAATATTTTCTATTCATTCAAAGACTTCCTTTCACTGTAAGCCGCGGAGAGAGCTGTGCAGCGCCGCTAAAATGGCAAGCGGTATTCCAATCGGCCTGCGGGTCAAAAACATCAGCAATCACGAACATTTAGCCCCTTTGACGAAACGTTTTGATTCAGTCGTTAGACCATATCGGATAGCCGTCTGTTTCAATCGTGTTTCCAGTCGATTGCAATTGAGTAAACCTCAACAGTTACAGGCACTTCCCGCTACACAGGCATGGGCCTTGCCATTTTTTCGGGCGAAACCATTTGAGGGGGGCACTATGAACAATCTAAAGGTGTGGCCGCACTTAACCATCGTGGCGGTTATTTGTGCCGTGGCTGCGGGTGCCGGCGTCGCGCTGTGGATGAAACACGAGCGCACCGCGTCGGCGGAAGCAGTTCCGAACGCGGCCCGCATTCAGCGCGTGGAAGGCGACGTCGCGCTGAGCAACGGTCTCGCTACCGACGACAACAGCCAGAGCGATCAGTGGTACGGCGCTACTGAGAACCAACCGTTTTCAGTCGGCGACCGGATCTACACGCGAGAGAATTCCCGCGCGAGTCTGGCTTTTACCGGACGCAACTTCGCGCGGCTAAATCAAAACACTTCGCTCGACGTGCTTTCGCTTGACGACGCACGCACGCAGCTAGCTCTGCGCGACGGTTCGGCGATGTTTGACGTCGGTTATCTCGACGAGGGCGACTTGTTTGAAGTAGCAACGCCTTACGGCGCAGTCGACCTCCAGCAACCCGGTCTCTACAACGTCGGCATCGACAACGGTCAGGTGCTGGTTTCCGTTTTAAGCGGACTGGCGCAGGTCGTCGGGATGGGCGGCAGTGGACAGATCAGCAAAGGCGAGATGTTGACGCTGCTCAGTCAAACCGCGGGAGACGTCGTTCTTTCACAAATCGACGGTGGTGATGCCGGTTATCTGGTCGACGACTATTACGCGTATCAGTATCCGCGTAACTACGATGGCCGCTATCGCGACTACAACGCTTACGTGAGCGATCCTTATTACTACGATCCGTATCGCCGCAACGCAAGTTACCAGTATGCCAATTCATACATCCCCGGATTGTCTGATCTTGATTACTACGGTGATTGGCAAGACGTGGACGGCTACGGTCACTGCTGGTCGCCGCGCGTAGATGCCGGATGGATGCCGTATCAGTCTGGTTACTGGATGAACGACTACCCGTATGGTCCAACGTGGGTGTCATCCGAACCGTGGGGTTACGCGCCGTATCACTACGGCCGTTGGGCGTTTGCCGGCGAGCGCTGGTACTGGGTGCCTGATTCGGCGCGTGCAACACCGGTCTATTCACCGGCGCTGGTCGCGTTCGTTCCGTTTGCTAATAACGACATCGGTTGGGTGCCGCTTGGACCAGGTGACCGGTACGTGCCGCACTACTACAACGCGAATTGGCAGCCGTATTACCTGACGCGCGACGATTTGTACCAGCGCGGCGTGAATCTCGGCGTGCCAGGAGCGGTAACGGTCGTGAGTGTTGACGACTTCTACCGCGGCGACGATTGGCGTCGTGCGCGCAGGGCCGATCGCAACATGCTCGCGAATGTGAATCCGGTGCTCGATCCGTTACTGCTGACACCGCTGCGTAATGCGGCTGTGAGATCGGCGTGGGGTCGTGGCAAGAAGGACAGACCTCCGGGTATCGCGAAGAAGCTTCAGGACACGACAGTGATCACGAGCAGGGACATCGTGGCGCCGGCGTTTAGACGCGATCTTGCGCGAACGATGCGGGTTGAACCTGTTTCGGATCGTGTGAAGGGTCAGAAGTTCAAGGTGAGGGACGAACGCCAGGGTCGTGGTGCACCGCAGGCGTCGAATGGACAACCCGTTGAGACGTTCAGAAATGACCGGATCGATCGTGGCAACGGCCAAAACGATCGCGGACCAGATCGGACCGATCGTGGTGGCGGTCCGCCACAAACGTTCAGGACAGAACGCGGTGGGCCACCGGCGCGCGACATTCCGCGTGCAGCGGCGCCTAACAACCCGCGGCAGAACGATCGCCGTAACGTAGCGCCACCGCCACAGGTGGTGGAACGCCAGGGAAGACCGGTTACGCCGAAAGCCGAACGCGTCGCACGTCCGGCGCCGCGAGTTGAACGTAGCGCGAGACCGGCGCCAAAAGTCGAAAGACCTTCGCGACCGGTCCAGCCGCAAGCTGAACGCGTGAGCCGTCCGGTTGAACGGCCACGGCCACAACAAGCGCAGCCACGGCCGCAGCAACAGCAACGACCGCAGGCGGCGCCAAAAGCGCGCGTGATGCGTACTGAGGCGAAGCCGAGCCGTCCGCAACAGCAGCCGCCAGCGATGCGTTCGCAGCCGGCGCCTGCAAAACAACAGCAGGGGGCTCAGCCGAAACCACAGCAGCAGCAGAAGCAGCAGGCTCCTGCGAAGCCGAAAGGCGGAGGAGGAGGTAAAGGGAAGAAGCCGTAATTGAAAAGACGGCTGACTGGGCCACGGATGGACACAGACGGACACGGACTGTTTATTTAGTCCGTAATTCAACCACAGCGATGCCGCCAGGAGCGATGCGAAGATTGACATTGTTTGCATCGACTTTCAGGGCGGCATCGTTGATCCAGTCGCTCGCACTTTGAAGTTTATCGTCTCGTAAACTGATCGAAACGTTGACGTACGCGTTGCGATCGACCTGGGCCATACCTTGCTGAGTTTTATAGACGCCGTTGTTGTTGAGCAGGGTAACTATCCAACCTTTGTCGCCGCGATTGATCAGATACTCGACGTCGCCGCGCACTTGCACCGGCGTAGCATCCGCAAAAACGTGAGCCAGCATGTGCGCGGCGAATGGCGTAACGCGCTCGTCGACGCCGAGTAGATCCGGTAATGCCGAGAACACGACCGTTCCCTTCCCGACTTTATTCACCGTGACCAGCGGATCGCCGTTCGCAGCGGCAATCAACGTCGTCGCGCCTTTCAACTCGACTTTCTCATAACGAAACATCTGGCCGCTGAGATCGGGGGCGTCTAAGCATTTAGCAGTATCTGCTTCAGCCGTCGCATTAGTAAGCCGAACACCAAGCAGCGCTTCCGGCACATTTCTGATCTGTGCTGCATTCAAAACCACAATCCCACCGTTGCGCACGTATTCATTGAGGCTTGGATTCCACGCCGCTCGGCCACCCAACACGACCGCACGATAAGCACCAAAGTCCGTCGCCGCGGTTGTCAACACATCAAAAATGTCCCCGAAAATACCGGCTACAAACGGCTGACGATCCGCCATCGCCGGTTCGCCTTCAACCACCAACCCCGGATAGTAAGCAACACCAAACAACTCTCGCAGCGCACGATCGCTGCGATCGATCTGCGACACTTCAAACGGCCACTGCGGGTAATCCGTCATTTCAAATCCATGCGCCGGATCGAGCACAAACGCAATCGGCGTATAAGGCGTGCCGCGATCGGGATGCTTTTCCGCGAAGCGCATGAACTCGTCCGTGATGCGGCCGAGCGGATTCAGTTGGAAAGGATGGTCGCCCGGACCGGGTTTGAAAAACTGATCGCCGCCCTGTTCGAGATAGAT
>DATNJO010001006.1:0-8990 GCA_035603895.1 Pyrinomonadaceae bacterium | reverse complement strand
GGTAAAAAGAAGTGTCCCACTGAGAAGTACTAACAAAACCGCTGACTTTCTCAATGCTGGCATGTGGTCTCCTTTAATGATCTTCATTTCGGGAGAGGTCCGAATAATAACATTGTCGATTGCCAATTGCCGATTGCCGATTTAGCACTCCGTCGAGAAGTGACCAAATTGGCAATCGGAAATCGAAAATCGGCAATTACTTAAACCAGCCGATGGGCTTACCCGAAAGGTCAACCCAAACGCTCTTCACCTGCGTGTAGAGATCGAGCGCGTGCCGGCCCATCTCGCGGCCGTAGCCGGACTGCTTGTAACCACCAAAGGGAGACGCTGCATTGAACATATTGAACGTGTTGATCCAAATGACGCCGGCCCTGATCTCGCGTGCAAAACGATGCGCGCGCGTGATGTCGCGCGTCCAGATACCCGCGGACAGGCCGTAGATCGTATCGTTTGCCTGTTTGATCAGATCGTCTTCGTCTTTGAACGTGATCACCGAGACTACTGGTCCAAAGATTTCTTCCTGGGCCACGCGCATGTTGTTCTTCACGTCGTCGAAGATCGTCGGTGTGAAGAAGTAACCACGCTGAAACGATCCTTCGAGCTGTGGCGACGCGCCGCCGGTGACAACAGCAGCGCCTTCGCTGCGCGCGATGTCGACATAGCCTTTGATCCGGTTAAGTTGCTCTTCCGAGACTTGTGGTCCCATCTGCGTGGCTTTGTTCGTCGGATCGCCGACAACAATCTTGCTCGCCTTGTCGCTGAGCTTGCTGACAAACTCTTCCTTGACTGACTCTTCGACAAACAAACGCGAACCCGCACAACAGACCTGCCCCTGGTTGTAGAAGATTCCCATCATCGCGCCGGCGACAGCCTGGTCGAGATCCGAATCGCCAAAAACGATGTTCGGTGCTTTGCCACCTAACTCGAGCGAAACCTTCGTCAGGTTATCAGCGGCTGACTTCGCGATCAGTTTTCCGACTTCAGTCGAACCAGTGAACGCGATCTTGTCGATGCCGGGGTGTGAAGCGAGCGCTGCGCCCGCAGTTTCGCCGTAACCCGGAACAATGTTCACAACGCCTTCGGGAAATCCCGCTTCCTGGATCAGCTTTCCGAGTTCCATCGCGCCCACTGGCGTTTGTTCGGCGGGTTTAAGAACGACTGTATTACCTGCCGCCAATGCGGGCGCGAGTTTCCACGCCGCCATCAACAACGGAAAGTTCCACGGAATGATCTGGCCGCAAACTCCGATCGGCTCGCGCAGCGTGTAGTTGAACATCTTCCCGGGAACGGGAATCGTTTCGCCTTCGATCTTTGTGGACCAACCAGCGAAGTATTCGAAGTTCTCGACTACTTGAGGGATATCGACGTAAAGCGATTCTTTGATCGGTTTGCCGTTATCGGCGGTTTCGATTGCTGCGAGTTCCGTGGCGTTCTGTTCGATCAGTTGCGACAGTTTGTAAAGCAGCCGGCCGCGATCGCGCGCGCTCATCCTGGACCACTTGCCTTCGAACGCACGTCGAGCTGACGCGACAGCCTTGTCAATGTCGGCTTTATCAGCTTCGGCAACCTCGGCGAGCGTTTCGCCAGTCGCCGGATTTGGCGTGGTGAAGGTTTTACCCGATTCCGAGTCGACCCACTGTCCGTCGATGAAAAGTTTATAAGTGCGTGGAGAATTGTTCTGCGCTGGTTCTGCTGTTGACATAGTGTTCCTCGTTAAAACTCCGTAGTTCCTGCAAGCAGTTGTCGTAG
This sequence comes from Pyrinomonadaceae bacterium, assembly GCA_035603895.1. GTDB lineage: Bacteria > Acidobacteriota > Blastocatellia > Pyrinomonadales > Pyrinomonadaceae > PSRF01. The sequence continues at coordinate 7,241 of DATNJO010001006.1, read as the reverse complement.
CACGAACGGAAGTATGCCGCCGTGCAGGTAGTAATCGACCTCGATGGGCGTGTCGATTCGTAAGATTAATGGAATTTCCTCGACCGCACCGCTCTTGCGATGAATCACGAGCTTGATCTCTTCGAGCGGTTCGATTCCGTCGCCAATGCCGTGAAGATCGAAAAGCTCGCTGCCGTCGAGCCGGAGCGAAGTTGCGTTCGTATCGTCTTTGAACTGACAAGGCAGCACGCCCATGCCCACGAGATTGCTGCGATGAATGCGTTCAAAACTCTGCGCAATGACTGCTTTCACGCCGAGCAAACGCGTTCCTTTTGCAGCCCAGTCGCGTGAACTGCCGGTGCCATACTCCTGGCCTGCGACGATCACCAGTGGCACGCCTTCCGATTGGTAGCGCATCGCGGCATCGTAAATGTTTGTCCGCTCTTCGCTGGGATGATGAATCGTGACGCCGCCTTCGACACCGGGCACCATCAGGTTCTTGATGCGCACGTTGGCAAACGTGCCGCGCACCATCACCTCGTGATTGCCGCGCCGCGCGCCGTAGCTGTTGAAGTCTTTAATATCCACGCCCAATTCCTGCAAATACAGACCGGCAGGCGACGAAGGTTTGATCGAACCCGCGGGACTGATGTGATCGGTCGTTACCGAATCACCAAAGATCGCGAGCGGGCGCGCGCCCTTCACGTCAGACAACGGTTCGAGAAAGCTGTGGAAGTTTTCGAAATACGGAGGCTCGCGAATGTAAGTTGACGCCGGTTCCCACTCGTAGACGTTTCCCGAACTGGAGGGAATGTCGTTCCACATCGGGTTCTGTTCCGCGAAGTTGCTATAGAGACGTTGATACGTTTCCGGATCGAACGCCGCACTCATGACTTCCTTGACTTCGTTCATCGTGGGCCAAAGATCGCGCAAATAAACGTCTTCGCCCTCGCTGCCCGTGCCGATTGGATCCGTCGCCATATCGAGATCGATTCGCCCGGCGAGTGCGAAAGCAACAACCAGCGGTGGGCTCATCAGGAAATTCGCTTTGATGTTCTGGTGCACGCGCGCTTCAAAATTTCGATTGCCCGACAAGACGGAAACGCCGACGACGTCTCGCTCGGTCACGACCTGTTCGATCGCCGGATCGAGCGGGCCAGAGTTGCCGATGCACGTCGTACAGCCATAGCCGACGAGATTGAAGCCGAGCTGGTTCAGGTAAGTCTGCAAACCGGTGCGTTCGAGATAATCGGTCACTACGCGCGAACCGGGCGCGAGTGAGTTTTTCACTTTTGGACTCACGCTCAGACCACGCTCGACAGCTTTCTTCGCCAACAGTCCCGCGGCCAGCATCACGCTCGGATTTGAAGTGTTCGTGCACGAAGTGATCGCGGCGATCAACACATCGCCGTGGCCCAACAGCTCGTCGCCTGCCGGAAATTCATCTTCCGGAATCTCTGGAACGATGTCAGGCGTCGGGCGGTTGTTGACCATTTCAGTTTCCGTCCAGACGCTCGTTTCGTTTTCGGTGACGTGGTTTTCCGCGGCTGATGGAACAGTTTCCGAACGTTGCTCGCCGCCACCGGCAACATAGCGCTGCCTGTCCGCACCGATCTTCACGTGATAACGCGTCCACAGATCGTCCTCCGTCTTGCCGTAACCACCCTCAGCAGCCGGCTTCAACATCAACTCCGTGAACTGTTCTTTCAACTTCGGCAGCTCGATGCGATCCTGCGGCCGCTTCGGCCCCGCGACACTCGGCGTGATCGACGCGAGATCGAGATCGATGACCACGCTGTAATCACATTCGCCCTGCGCCGGCATACCAAACATTCCCTGCGCCTTGTAATACGATCGCACCAGATCGACGTGGTCTTCGGAACGGCCCGTCGCAAGCAGGTACGCGCACGTTTCTTCATCAACCGGGAAGAAACCCATCGTCGCGCCGTATTCCGGCGCCATGTTCGCAATCGTCGCGCGATCCGTGACTGACAAACTCGCGGCGCCCTCGCCATGAAATTCAACAAACTTTCCAACGACCTTCGCCTTGCGCATCATCTCCGTGACGCGCAATACCAGATCGGTCGCCGTAACACCTTCGTTCAAAGACCCGCTCAAATGAACACCGACAACATCCGGCGTCAGGAAGTAAACCGGTTGGCCCAACATCGCCGCCTCGGCTTCGATACCGCCGACGCCCCAGCCAACAATCCCGAGTCCATTGATCATGGTCGTGTGTGAGTCGGTGCCAACGAGCGTGTCAGGAAAGTAAACGTTCTTCTCCCAAACGTTTTTCGCGAGATACTCGAGATTCACCTGGTGGCAGATGCCGATGCCCGGCGGGATCACACGAAAACCGTCAAAAGCCTGCGTGCCCCACTTGAGAAACTGATAACGCGACCGATTGCGTTTGAACTCCATCTCCATGTTCTTCTCAAACGCCGCGCTCGTGCTCGAAAAGTCGACCTGCACCGAGTGGTCGATCACGAGATCGACGGGAACCAGTGGTTCGATAACGCCGCTGTTCTTTCCCAAACGCGCCACTGCCGATCGCATCGCCGCAAGATCGACGAGCAGCGGAACGCCCGTGAAGTCCTGCAACAGCACACGCGCAACCACGAACGGAATCTCCTCGACACGTTTGCCGTTTGCCTGCCAGTTCGCGAGCTCACGCACATCGTCTGCGGTGATCTTCTGGCCGTCGCAATTGCGCAGCACGGATTCGAGTACGACGCGGATGCTGTGCGGCAAACGCGAGATCGGACCAACACCAGTTTTTTCAAGATGTGGCAGTGAATAAAAACGCCCGGCAGGGCCAGCAGCGGAACTGAAAGTTTGCAGCGAATCAAAAGGACATTCTGGCATGGTGGTGCTCAAACACTTTCCTCGAGAAGAGATATTTTGGGTTGTTGTGGTTCAAGTTGCAGTTTAAGACATGATTTGCAGAATTAACAAGAAGCCCAATCTTGTGAATTCTGTAAATCCTGTCTACACTTACTCATCCCCCGAACAATTTGTGAACGAGCGAGGAGACCCGCATGGCGAAAAAGGGTGAAGACCGATATTTGGCAAACGATCCTGGTTATGTTCCCGATCCCGAGATCGAGGAATTTATGGAGCAGGAAATTCATCGCGCTCCGAAGGATCCTGACCTGTTGGCGCAACGGTTGCGCAACAACACGGCCGCTTCACCGCGCGACGCTGGTGGCGATCTGGATGCAGACTGGGAAGACGTGAACGACAGCGGTTCCGAAACAGTCGCCGGCGACAATCCAACGCCGGATCAATCACTTGTGGAAGAGAACGCCAACGCGATCGGCGTGAGCTTCGAAGACAACGAGGAACTCGAGTTTATCGACAAGATTGAAAAGCGCGACCGCGATCGGTTTGAGCTCGATGAAAACTCCAAAGCGTACGAAGACATGATCTGAGGAGAAATAGCTTGTTTTGAAGCGGGTTGCTGTTTTGCTCTTCTCGGTGTCTCTGTGGTTAACTTTCCTAAGCATCATTGAACCACAGAGGCATAGAGACACTGAGAAGAAAACGTCAAAAGAGCTTCCGGCTGTCCAGCATTATCGTCACCGGCCCGTCATTCACTAATTCGACCTGCATCGTCTTGCGGAAACTGCCCGTCGCCACGCGCGCGATGAGTTTCCGGCTGCTTTCGACAAAGTATTCATAAAGCGGTTCCGCCACTTCCGGCGGAGCCGCGTCACTCCACGACGGCCGCAATCCACGACGCACATCTCCATACAACGTGAACTGAGAAACAACCAGTAGTCCACCATCGATCTCTTTTAGCGGCAGGTTCATCTTGCCTTCCGCATCGTCAAAGATTCTCAGCGACGCGATCTTCGGCGCGAGATAGTCTGCGTCAGCTTTCGTGTCGTCGTGCGCCACACCCAACAAGACGACGAGACCGTTTCCGATCTCACCGACAATCTCGCCGTCGACCGTGACGCGCGCCCGTGTTACTCGTTGCACTACCGCTCGCATCGCTGAGTTATCACATGAACATGTATCGGATAACGCCCCTGACCTTCACCGGCTGACCTTTCAAGGTGGTAGGACTAAACCTGGCTTTCCATGCGGCGGACACGGCGGCCTCGCTGAAACGTGGCGAGCCCTTACACATGTCAACCGCGCTAATCACTTTTCCGCTTTCATCTATCACTACCTTCACGACCACTTTTTCCGCGCCTCCGCGCTCAACAGGAATCCGTGAAAATTCCGGTTTTGGCAAGCTAAGCGCACGGCCATTCAGGATGGTTCCCGGTTCGGGCGCGTTTGGATTCGGAAATTGATTCCGGATCTCCTTCAACTCGTTGAATAACTCCATCTTGTCCTGGTCGTGCGCCAGGCACTCAAACCCCTCCAGGGTGCGTTCGAAATCATCATCTCCGGACCCGCTGTGTTTTCCAAAAATGTTCAGTGCTTTTCTGTAGCTTTCCAGGGCAGGCTCCAGTTTTCGCTCAAACCGGTAGTACTCGCCGAGGTTGAACCACGATTGCGCGACTTGCGGATCGTTCGGTCCGAGACTCTTCTCGCGTAATGCAAGCGCGCGTTTATACGCGGCTTCCGTCTCGCGTGAATTTCGCGCTGCAAACTGAAGAATTGCGAGCCGGTCGAGTGTAAACGCGAGATTCACATCTTCGGGACCAAATACTTCTTCCTGGATCTGAAGCAGACGTTGAAAGAGTTCTCGGGCTGGTTTGTAATCTTTTTTGGCAAGGTACAGTTCGCCGAGATTCATCAGCGAGCTTGAGATCCGCGGGTCAGTTCGCGGCAACAGTTTCTCTCTGATCTCCAGCGAGCGCTTCGCCAGCGGAACCGCCTCGTTATACTTGCCCTGGTTGAATAACTTGACGATCGATTCACTGAGCGTAGACGCTTCCTGAAGTTCTGGTGATTCCTGTGGGTTGAAACTGTTGAAGAAAAGCAGAGTGGCGAAAAATACAGCTCGCATGATTACCGGGGCACAAAGTTGTAGAAAATCACGCCGTAGTTCTTCACCGGCATACCGCTCAGTTTGGTGGTAGTGAAGCGCGCTTTCATGGCAGCCGCGACCGCAGCCTCGCTTAGATACTGCGGACCATTGCACATATCTTTCGCACTGGTTACGTTGCCCGCTTCATCAACAAAGACCTTTACTATTATCGTCCCTGTGAGCCGGTGCGCCCGGGCGGCTGCTGGATAATTCGGTATTGGCAAGCTAAGTGCCCGCCCATTCAAAATGGTCCCCGCTTCCGGTTCACCGCCTCCTTTAGCCTGTTTCCATATCTCGTTTATTTCTTTAGCCAGCTCGGGGTTGTTACTTTCATAGGCTGCACAGTAGAAACCATCGCTCACACGGACAAAGTTCTGCGGTTTTGGAATCCAGGATTTGTGCGTAAAGCGTCAACGCACGTCTATAGTGATCTACCGCGGACTGCCATTCTCGGCGCGCCCGATAGAACTCAGCCAGTGCGGACAGCGAACGCGCTACCCGTTCGTGATTGCTCCCGAAGTTCTTCTCACGCAACGCAAGCGCCCGCTTGTACGAGGCTTCGGCGTCGTTGGGCTTTCCCGCTTGGTGTTGAAGGGCAGCCAACCAATCGAGTGTCTCGGCAATGCGTACGTTGTCTGGACCAAGATTTTGTTCCTGGTTCTGTAGCAATCGTTGAAAAACTTCTCTGGACGCTTTGTAATCCCTTTTACTGTAGTAGACCTTGCCCAGCGTGCTCAACGAGGCAGAGACCCTGATATCGTTTGCCGGCAGCAGTTTCTCTCTGATTTGGAGCGCGCGCTTCGCCGGGGCAACAGCGTCATCGTACTTGCCGTCGTCTAATAGTTTTGAAGCCGACGTGGCAAGCGTGGCTGCTTCCTCAAGTTCCGGTGAATCCTGTGAAGCGTTGAAGGTGAATAGTAGGGAGGTTGCGAGTAAAAGTAAGCTAAGTGTCTTCATCTCTTTGGGGGACGGCTCGGTCTAATCTCGATGCGGCTTGCGAGTGCGCGATCCGGGTACTGAAGGAGATCCATCACTACGCTCGCGATGTCTTCTGGTTGTAGTTGCCAACTCTTTTCGGCGCTCGGCTCGTCGCCGCCAAATTCAGTATTCACCGAGCCCGGCATAACGTAACTCACCTTGATGCCGTCGTGACGCACTTCCTGCATCAACGCCTCACTGAACCCGTTCAGACCAAACTTCGACGCGTTGTAAGCAGCCATCTTCGGATGCGGGTTAGCACCGGCGAGCGAGGAGATGTTGATAATGTAACCGCCGCCGCGTTGCTTCATCAACGGAATGGCTTCGTGGCAACAGTAGAAGACGCCGCAAAGATTCGTTTCAATCACCGCGCGAAAGTCGTCGCCGCTCGTAGATTCAACCGGCGCGAAGATGCCGATGCCGGCGTTGTTGATGAGAATATCGAGCCCGCCGAGCGCCGATAACGTATTCGCGAAAAGCGATCTGACCTGCGTTTCGTCGCGAACGTCACAAACAAAACCAACGCAACGGCCAGCGCCAAACTTATTCAACTCCGCCGCGACCTTCTCGATCTCATCTTCACGCCGCGCACTGATGGAAACATTAACACCCGCAGCCACAAGCGCACGCGCTATCGCCAGCCCGATACCCTTGGTTCCACCAGTTACGATCGCAGTACGGTTCGCGAGGTGCATGTCCGTGTTGTCCGTGTTAATCCGTGGCCAGCTTCGCCTTCAGCCGTTCGTTCACGACCTTCGGGTTTGCCTTCCCTTTCGACGCCTTGATCACCTGCCCGACGAAGAACCCGATCAGCGCTTCTTTGCCGCTACGATAACTCGCGACCTGATCGGGATTCGCAGCAATCACTTCATCAATGAGCGCATCAATCTCACTGGTGTCGCTCACTTGCACCAATCCCTGCTCCTGAATAATCACCAGCGCGCCCTTGCCGGTCTTGAACATCTCAACCAGCACGTCCTTCGCTTGCTTGCCGCTGATCTTGCCGTCGTCGATCAGATGGATGAGGGCACCCAACTCTTCGGGCGGCACCGGCGAGTCAGCAGCAGTTCGGCCGGAAGCTTCGAACTCACGCAATAACTCCGAACGGATCCAGTTAGCCGCAGCCCGCGGATTTCCTGATTCTTTCGCCGTTGCTTCGTAGTAATCGGCAAGCGAGCGATCTGAGACGAGTTGCGAAGCGTCGGCAAAACTCAGACTGTACTCTTCCTCAAACCGCTTCAGCCGCTGGTCCGGCAACTCGGGCAACGACCCGCGTACGGCGTCAACAAACTCCTGC
>DATNJO010001005.1:0-13359 GCA_035603895.1 Pyrinomonadaceae bacterium | reverse complement strand
ATCATCAAGAAAGGCATGGCGGAGACGGGCGTCAAGAAGAAGATCTTCATGCAATCGCTGGAAGTGGGTCAACGCTACGGCGAACTGAAAGACAAAGGGAAGTGGATCTCGCCGCAGTTGGCGCTCAAACAGAAACTCGCGAGCAAACTGGTGTTTTCGAAGTGGCGAGCGGGGGTCGGCGGTCGTTTGCGATATTTCGTTTCGGGAGGCGCGCCGCTCGCGCCGGCTCTGTCGTACGCGTATCTCGCGGCAGGGATTCCGATTCTTCAGGGTTACGGCGCGACTGAGTCGTGCATCGTGTGCGCCAATCGGCCCGGCAATAACAAGGTCGGATCTATCGGAATTCCTTTTGAAGGCATTGAGATGAAGATCGCCGACGACGGCGAGATTTTGATTCGTGGCGAGAACGTGATGCGCGGTTACTACGGACAACCGGAAGCGACTGCCGCGGTTTTGAAAGACGGCTGGTTATACACCGGCGATGTCGGTCACATGGACAAGCAAGGCCGGGTGTACATCACCGATCGAAAGAAAGACCTGTTTAAGTTGTCGAACGGGAAATACGTAGCGCCGCAGTTGATCGAGAGTTTGTTGAAAGAGAGCGAGTTTGTTAGCCAGGTCGTGGTTGTTGGTGTGGGACGGAAGCAGCCGGCGGCGTTGATCGTGCCGGACTGGGAAAACCTGAATGAAGCGTTGGCGGAAGCCGGCGAGAAGACCGCACCAAAAGATCACGAAGCCTTGAGCAAGTATGCGCCGGCGATAAAGATCGTGCAGCGCGACATCGCTAACCTGACCTCCGCACTAACCGATTACGAACGCATCCGCCGCGTCGCCCTGCTGCCACACGAGTTCACTATCGACGGCGGCGAACTCACACCCACACTCAAGGTCAAACGCAACGTCATCGACGAGCGCTTTGGCGACCTGATCGACGAGCTCTACAGCTAAGCCACAAGAGGCACAAAAAGCACAAGAGGCACAAGAAGAATAACCAAGCAGGCAGGTGTCTGCTCTTTTGTTCTCCTTGTGCCTCTTGTGCTTTTTGTGCCTCTTGTGGCTAAAGCGCTAAAGCTTTTGAAAGAGGATCGACTCCGCCAGGATGCGCAGGTTCATTGGAATCTCCGGGGGACGCGGCTGGCGGCGCGCGGGTTTGTGGTGCGCCAGGAGCGGCAGTTCCGCGGCGCAAAATTCACAATCAGCGAGGTGCGTCCGCACCAGCGTCGCGAGCTTCCGCGAGAGTTTTTCTGCCCGGTACGAGAGCAAGGTAGACGACGCAGGACAAGCGGCCGTCTTCCGAAACGTGAGTTGTGTGCGTGAGCTGTTCATGTGGCCTACTGCTTGTTCAACCCTACGAAACACCGAATCTCCTCACATTTCCAGAGCCGAAATGAAGTTTTCCCCAAGTGTTTCCTAGGTTTACACTTAATGTAAAAACTTGTTGCCCATTCTTTAAAAGACTGCTACCATGCCCAAGTCGTTCAGGTGAGCTAACGCGCTCAACTGACGTAATCTTCCAGGAACACCACCGCTATCGCGCGGTATTCCCTCTGTACCCACATCTCGAAGTTAACAACCACCCGGTAAATTTATCGGTTAGCGATAAGCCAACGTGAACCTGTCATTTCAGAGTGAAATCAGCCACCACCGACCACGCCCGGATACTGAAGTTAGCGCAGAAAGAAATGGGGCTAATACGGACAATCCCGTGAAATCCATAAGTGAAGATTCCGAAAAACTAGCGGCGCCGAACGCGGCCGACAAACGGCCGCAGTCCAGAGCACGCCGCAACGACCGATCGGGCAAGAATGCAAAGTGGGTCGAAAGCCTGCGGTCTTCAGACGTGAATCGCCTGTGGACTGAACTGCACCGCATCGTGTCGCATCATCCCTTGGTCAGGGCTTCACGCAGCGCCGGCCTGCTGGTCGAAGAGGGAAGTGGCGCTGCCTACACAGACCTGACGCAGGAACTCTTTGTTCAACTTCTCAGCAAAAACCGTTTCGAACACTACCTCGAAACGGACATGTCTGATTATGAAATCGAATGCGAGATCAGCCAGATCGAGTTGACGAATCTGCTCACGGCCGAGCTCCGCAAACGACACCCGGAAAGCTATCGGCTCGCGCGCCGCATCTCGACGTTGATCCAGTCGAGCACAAACTTCCGGCGTTTCGATTCCAGTGGCATTGACGACGAACCCCATCGCCGTCTGGCCGATCGTGTTTACGGTTTGAGTGAGTGGAATGACGACAAGCAACGCCGCGGCTCGCACGAAGTCGAACAGCGCGTGCAGATGATTCCGGTCAGACAGCGCGACACACGCATGGTTGGCTGCACCGGCGATTCGCAAGTAGTAATCAGCAATCCGGACCTCGAAGATCTGATAGTTTCGGTGTTGGACGCGGTTGATTCCCCCGTTGACGTGCGCACGTTGCGAAGTTTAGTGATGTCGCGCCTGCCGGTGATGGACATTTACCTGGTGCCCCTCGACGGCGACGACAGCGACAACGAAAACAACAACAGTTACGAGCCTGTAGACAAGCGCGAGAACCCTGAAGAGGGACTGATGCGCCGGGAGTCGGAGCGTGAAGCAGCAGGATTTGTCGACCAATTTCTGTCCAGCCTGAACGAGGCGGTTCGCGGCAAGGTCAAGCAATACAATCGCATCATCGGCGTGCTCTGGTACTGTTATTTGAGCCCGGATCATGCGACGCAGTTGGAAGTGGCAGCGATTTTAGGCGTTTCGGATTCATTGGTTTCTGATTACCGGCGGCGTATCGAGCAGGAGTTACGCACGCTTTCGTTCAGCGAAGTCGAGGAAGCAAAGCAGTTTGAGCTGGCGCTGCGAGCGCACGTGAAGACGCTGGTATTTGAGTTTGATGAAAAGGAAGTTGTAGTTTAAGACGCAATAACTTCGAAATATCCACAGATTACGCTACGAAAGTCGGTGTAATCTGTGGTTTTTTTATCTTGAGTGCCCCACTGAAAAAAGTCGCCGGTCAGTCGAAGACACTGATCATCCTGCACCGCATTGTGGACAACTGGCGGCGGCGCAGGGCCTTCGAATCGGGCCAAACGACAAATGCCTACGGCTCGACTCACGAATCCTGGTCACTCGAAAAGAGTGTCGCTTACATAAATCTCGTCTATCGCGAGTATCTGGAGTATTCCGGGGTGACGCCGGATGCGCTTCGCGGGCGCCACGTGCTGGAAGTCGGACCGGGAGATAACTTCGGTGTCGCGCTGAAGTTTCTAGCGGATGGCGCTGCGAAGGTCGTCAGTCTCGACAAGTTTTATTCGGAGCGAAACGACGAACAGCAGGCGAGTATTTATCGAGAATTGCGAAAGCAACTGAGTCCGGAACAAGCCGCTGTGTTCGACGAGACGATAAAGTTTGAAGGCGCGGTGGAGCTGAATAAAAACCGGATTCAGTACATCTACGGGCATGGGATTGAAGAGGCGGATAAGATTCTCGAGCCGGAGTCGTTTCACTTCATAGTCTCTCGTGCGGTCCTGCACAACGTCTACGACATCGATCAGGGTTTCGACGCAATGGATCGGCTGCTTGCGCCGGGTGGTTACATGGCCCACAAGATTGATTTCAGCGACGAGAACATGTTCAGCAGCCGCGGCATGCACCCGCTCACGTTTCTGACGATTCCGGAAGGCATTTACCGGTTGATGGCGAAGGATTCCGGAAAGCCAAACCGCCGTCTGGTCAACGATTACCGGGAGCAGATGCGCAACCGCGGTTACGATGCGAAACTGTTCGTTTCGTCCGTTGTTGGGGTGGGCGCGCTGGCGCCACACAAGGAGAAGATCGAACGTGGTGTGGATTACGGCAACAAAACAGTTTCGCTGATTGACGAGATTCGTCCGAAACTGGCGCTGCCGTACCGGAAGTTGGCGGAGGAGGAACTGGCGGCAGCGGGTATATTCCTCGTGGCTCGGAAGCCACAAAGAGGCACAAAAGGCATGAATCCGGCTGGAAAACCCTAGATTTTCGTTGTTTAATGAACCCTAGTCGACTTTCACGGGAGGCTAACATCAGAGTCGTAGAGATCATCTTTTGGTTTGCGGTAGTGGCGATTGGCTACACGTACGTCGGCTATCCGCTGCTGCTGATGCTGCTCAGCAAACTACGCGGAAAGCCCGTGGCCCGTCGTGAATTCGAGCCGTCCGTAACTGTCATCATCGCGGCCTACAACGAAGAGCGCGATCTCGCGCAAAAGCTCGAAAATACGCTCGCTCTCGACTACCCGAAAGACAAACTCGAAATCCTCGTCACTTCCGATTGCTCGACCGATCGCACTGACGAAATCGTCAGGAGCTTCGCGCCGCGCGGCGTTCGCCTGCACCGCCAGGAAGAACGACTCGGCAAGACAGCCGCGCAAAACGCCGCGGTCGAAAAAGCCACTGGCGACGTTCTCTTGTTCTCGGATGCGACGACTCACTACCAACCCAATGTGCTGCGTTCGCTGGTGCCGGCGTTTGCGGACGCATCGGTCGGTTGTGTCACCGGTAACGTCATCTACTCCCACGACGTTAATTCGAGCGTCAGTCACGGAACGCGTTCTTACTGGAATTATGAATTTCTGTTAAAGAAACACGAGAGCGCGATCACTTCGCTGATTGGCGTATGTGGCTGCATGTACGCGGTGCGCAAGTCGGCTTACGTGCCGCTGTACAACGAAGCCTGTAGCGACTTTCTCGTCGCCACGACGATGGTGCGGCAAGGACTCCGCGCGGTTTACGAGCCGGACGCCGTTTGCGTTGAAGAACCAAACGCGCGAGCCCACAAGGAACTGGCGACCCGGGTCCGCATTATCGCGCAGACACTCGCGGATCTTTGGCGCAATCGCGACGTGCTGAATCCTTTTCGCAAGGGCTTCTATGCCGTGCAGCTACTCTCGCACAAGGTGATGCGTTATCTCGTGCCGCTATTTTTGATCGTGCTCTTCCTGACCTCCGCTGCGCTGGCATTCAAGAGTCTTTTTTACGCCGCCATCTTTGTTGCGCAACTCGGATTCTATGCTGCGGCGGCTGCGTCGGCGTTGATGGTCCGCGTGGGCATCAATTCACGTTGGCTGGCTTTGCCCCAATATTTCGTCATCACCAACCTGGCTTGTTTGATTGCGCTGTTCAGGCTGGTGCGTGGTGAGCGTTACGTCAAGTGGGAACCGGTGCGCGAACGCGCTGCAAGTGTATGAAGAACGCTATTTCAATCGATCTTGAAGACTGGTTTTGCGTGCATAACCTCGCCGGGGTTATCAAACTGCAAGACTGGGACAACTGCGAGCTGCGCGTGCGCGAAAGCACGGAACGTTTGCTGGCCCTTTTCGAGCAACATCAAACGCGGGCGACATTCTTCGTGCTTGGCTGGGTTGCTGAACGCCTGCCGGATCTGATTCGCAAAGTCGAAGCTCAAGGGCACGAGATTGGGGTCCATGGTTACAACCATTTGTTGTTGACTGAGATCACTCCGCAAGAGTTTGAAGAAGATTTGGCGAAGGCTCTTGAAGCGATTGAAAAGTGCGGTGTGAAGTCGCGGCCGATCGGGTTTCGTGCGCCGTCGTTCACGGTGGTTGAAAAAACCAAACCGTGGGCGCTGCCGATTCTCGAAAAGTACCAGTTCAAATACGACTCGTCAGTTTTCCCGATCGGTTTTCATCCCGACTACGGCGTGGCCAATGCGCCGCTCAAACCCTACAAGATCACGGACGGACTCTACGAGTTTCCGATGAGCGTGATGGAAATGTTTGGCCGGCGCTTTCCCTTCGGTGGCGGCGGTTACTTTCGTCTGTTTCCTTACGCTTATACCAAGTTTTGTTTGAAGAAAGTGAACAACGCCGGGCGGACCACTGTGTTCTACCTGCATCCGTGGGAAGTGGATCCGGGTCAGCCGCGCGTTAAGGATTTGTCTCTTTCGCAAAAGATTCGACACTACCGCAACTTAGATCAAACCGAGAAGAGATTCGCGAAGTTACTAAAAGATTTTGAGTTTACGACCATGAGAGAGGTGCTTGGCCTGTGATGAACGAAGAGCTACTTGCCCAGCGTAAGTATTGGAACAACGAGGCTGACGCGTTTGAGAGTATTTACACGCATCGCAAGTCGAAATTTTCGAACATGCTCGATAGCGTGTTTCGCAAAGACATGTACGACCGGTACGTGTTTACGATCAAGAACTGCGAGCCCATTCCCAATAGAACGTTTTTGGACGTCGGCTGTGGAAACGGCCTCTACAGTCTCGAGCTTGCCCGCAAAGGCGCGGCGAAAGTTTTGGGTCTCGATATTTCGGAAGTGATGATTGGACGGTGCAAGGCAGCGAGTGAGAAAGAGAACCTCGACGGCCGCTGCAAGTTCATCCAAACGGACCTGCTTGAATACAAAGGCAGTGAGAAGTTTGACGTCAGCTACGGCATCGGTTTGTTTGACTACATCAGGGACCCGCTGCCGGTGCTGAGGAAGATGCGCGAGATGACTTCTGACAAAGTGATACTCGCGTTTCCGCGTTACTGGACATGGCGCGCGCCGATCCGCAAAGTGCGACTGAACGCACGCGGTTGCGACGTTTTCTTCTACAAGAAATCACGGCTCGACGATTTGCTGCGTGAAGCTGGTTTTCAACGTCATGAAGTGCACAAAGTCGGCAAACTTCATTGCGTCATTGCGTATCCATAAAATGGCCACAAAGAGGCACAAGGAATACCGGAAAGTTTTCGCGCAAAGGCGCAAAGGCGCAAAGCGCTGCCGCGTTTCCAAAAAACTTTCTTGGCGCCTTTGCGCCTTTGCGGGAGAAACAATCTCTCGCTGGTCGGATTTTTCATGAGAAATAAGCCCGAAGCTCTCGATTATGAAGGCGTCTTTCCCCCGAAGTTCTCGCGTCCAAGTGAAAGTGCACCGATAGAACCGGAGGTTGTCTTTACGCCTTCCGGCGCGGCTGCGCTTTCGTCGAGCGCCGCGCCCGGGCTTTCCACCGCAGTAATTCCCAGCAAAGTAAAGAAGCCAAAACCGACTTTCATGGAAGCGGAGGCAGGGAAGTGGACCGCGCAAGACGGCCACGGTCTGACCTTCGCCTGTCTTTTCCTTTTCAGCATCGTGCTGTACCTGCGTCCGTATGAATTGATTCCCGCACTCTCGTCGTTCAAGACGATGGCGTTCTGGGTTGGTATCGTGACGCTGTTGGTTTACGCAGTGAGTCAGTTGATCGCCGAGGGAAATCTGACTGCGCGTCCGAGAGAAGTGAACATGGTCCTGCTCATGGGCCTGGCCGCGTTGTTATCGATTCCGATGGCCATCGATCCGGCTGAAGCCTGGAAAAACTTCTCCGATCTCGTAATCAAGACACTTCTGATCTTCATCGTTATCGCAAACGTGGTGCGTACCGAGGGGCGGATGCGGTTGCTTTGGTTCCTGATCATCGGGGTGAGTATTTATCTCAGCGTGAACGTGATCTCCGACTACCAGTCGGGCATCTTTAAGATCGGAGCGGCGGAAACAAACACGCAACGTGTGGCCGGTTCGATCAAAGGTCTATTCGACAACTCAAACGATCTCGCGCTGCACCTCGTGACGATCATTCCGATTGTTTTCGTACTCGGAATCGAAAAGAAAAGTCTGATTCGTAAGGCCGTTTATTTTCCTATCACACTGCTACTGGTGGCGGCGGTGATTATCACGTTTTCGCGCGGCGGGTTTCTCGGCTTGATCGCGATGACGCTCGTGATGGCGCGGAAGCTCAGCCGGCGCAATAAGAGCGCGGCGATGGCCACGCTTGTTTTGGGAGTTGTCTTTTTCCTCGCGGTCGCTCCCGCAAGCTACTCCGGACGCCTCGCCACGATCTTCGACTCCGCCTCCGACATTACCGGCTCTTCCAGCCAACGTACGCAGGTGTTGAAGCGATCGGTTCTGGTCGCCCTGCGATATCCGCTGTTTGGCGTCGGCATCGGAAACTTTCACCACAAGTCGTTTCAGGAATTGGGTACGCACAACGCGTACACGCAGGTCGCCGCGGAAACCGGAATCGCGGCAATGGTCTGCTACATCATTTTGCTGGTGCACCCGTTGCGGAAACTGCGCCTGATGGAACGTGAGCTGTACGAACGCAACGAGAGTTCGCATTACTACTATCTCGCGATAGGACTACAGGCAAGTCTGGTTGGTTACATGGTGGCGAGTTTCTTCGCCGCTGTGGCTTATCAGTGGTACATCTATTACATCGTCGGCTATGCTATTGCCTTGCGCCGCGTTTACTACCTGGAACAAGTCCAGAAATCCGCTCCGGCTCCGGCCCCGAGTACTAGCCCTTTCTAAATTATGTGTGGCATTGCGGGATTTGTAGATCAATGGACGCGAAACGGCGCCGAACCGGTGGAGCGCGGGCGTTTGTTGAAAGGCATGTGCGACGCCATCAGGCATCGCGGTCCCGATGACGACGGATATTTCCTGAAGAACGGTGTTGCGCTTGGCATGCGACGGCTGGCGATTATCGACGTCGCGGGCGGTGCCCAGCCGATCTCCGGTGAAGACGGATCGGTCACGATTGTCTACAACGGCGAGTTCTACAGCTTTCAGGAATTGACCGCAGAGCTGGAGAAACGCGGCCACAAGTTCAACACCCATTCCGATACCGAAGCGATCGTTCACGCGTATGAAGAATTCGGCCCGGCTTGTCTGAAGCATTTGCGAGGCATGTTTGCTTTCGCGATCTGGGACGACAAAAAGCGCGAGCTCTTTATCGCGCGCGACCGCGTCGGCAAGAAACCGCTTTACTACACGATCACGAAAGACGGCACACTCGTTTTCGGATCGGAGATCAAATCGATTCTCCTGCACCCGAGTGTAGAACGCGAAACCGATCTGGAAGCGCTCGACGCCTATTTCACACTCGGCTACGTTCCCGATCCGCTCAGCATCTTTCGCGATATCCGCAAGCTTCCACCCGGACATTATCTGACGTTCTCGTCGAAGGGAATCGACGTTCAGCAGTATTGGGATTTCAATTTCGAGCCGTCGGCGTCACGAGATACTGAAGACTACGTTGACGAACTCCGGTCGCTGCTCGAGGAATCAGTTCGACTGCGACTCATCTCCGATGTTCCATTAGGCGCGTTTCTCTCGGGCGGGATCGACTCGAGCACGATCGTGGCACTGATGGCGCAGCAGATGAACCAACCGGTCAAGACTTTCTCGATCGGGTTTCACGAAGACAGTTACAACGAACTCAAGTACGCGCGGTTAACCGCGAAGAAGCTCGGCACGGACCATCACGAGTTTTTCGTAACTCCGCAGATCTGTGAGGTCGTCGACGATCTCGTTTGGCACTTCGACGAACCATTTGCGGATCCTTCAGCGATCCCCACGTTCATGGTTTCGAAGCTGGCGCGAGATCACGTGACGGTAGTGCTCTCCGGAGACGGTGGCGACGAGTTATTCGCCGGTTATACACACTACGTCGTGCAGGAGAGCCGCCGCGCTTTTTCTTCGTTGCCCAAAGCGCTACGGAAAAATGTAATGCGGCCGCTGAGTTATCGTTTGCCGCATGGCGCGTGGGGCCGTAATTATCTCCACAACATCTCGCTCGATCCGATCGATCGTTATCTCGACAGCATGTCCCACTTCACGAACCTGGGTAAGGGTTCGCTTTATACGACCGACTTCCAGAAAGCACTCGGTACAAACGATCATGTGGCTCGTACTTTTCGCGAATACGCCCGTCGCGTGAAAACAAACGAGCCGTTGGACCAGTTGCTTTACATCGACGGCAAGACTTATTTGCCGGGAGATATTCTGGTGAAGGTGGACAGGATGAGCATGGCGACTTCACTCGAAGTACGCGTGCCCCTGCTCGATCATAAACTGATCGAGTTTGTCACGAAGGTGCCGGCATCTCTGAAACTCGCGGGAACTGAAACGAAGCACCTTCTCAGGCGTGTGGCGCGAGATTTAATCCCTGCGGAAATACTTAACCGGCCCAAACAGGGATTCGGAATGCCGCTGGAAGAGTGGATCAACCAGCAGCTTCGCGACCACATTCGGGAGATCTTGCGGGAGCCGCGGACTCGCCAGCGCGGTTATGTAAATTCAAACTACGTCGATCTTATCCTCGACGAGCATCACAAGGGTCGTCGCGACCATTCCTTTCCTCTTTGGACTCTCTTGATATTGGAGCTCTGGCACCGTCGCTATATGGACCACTCACCGGGCGCGTTCGAGTACAACGAATGGAGTGCAGTGCCGGTCAGTGTTTGATCATGACGCGGGACATCGAAATACCCGACCAGTTTCGAATCGGAATCACTGTCGACTCGTTCGTGCAGCCGCAGTGGGTACGCCGTTCTATCGAAAAGATCCTGGAGACCGGTATTGCCAGTCTCGAAATAATCATCGAAGCCCCACCCAAGAGCAGCAGCTCTAGTTTCCTGTACAAAGTTTACAAGCGCGTGGATCGTGCGCTGTTCACGCCGGAGCCCGATGCGCTGGAGCCCGTTTCGATCGACGATCTGTTTGGTTCGGCGCGACGTGTGACAGCGAATGAGTTGGACCAGATAAAAGCGGCGGACCTGGACGTCGTCCTTAATCTGGCGCCGGCGGAGCTGAATACGAAATTTGTAGACGCTGCGAAGCATGGCGTGTGGTTCTACAGTTTCGGCTGTAATGAAACTGAGGAGCCCGGGTTTAGAGAACTCGTTACTGAGGATCCGCTTACGCTGTCGACGCTGAGAGCTGTCGATAAAGGCGCGGCAGCGGAACGAGTTATTTATCAATCAGTTTCACCAACGCTCAGTCGTTTCTCCGTTGGATTGAATAACAACCAGTGTTACTGGAAATCAGCCGCGTTCGTTGCCCGCGCGTTAATGGATCTACATCGCTGCCACGACAGTAGTGAACTCTCTCAGGAAGCTAAAATCAGCGCGAGCAAGGACGACTCTGTCGCACCGACAAATCTGGGGACGGCTCAGGCGTTTTTCAAACTCGCTGGCCGCGCGGCTTTGCGAGCGCGTGAGAAGTATTCGTATTTCGAGCAATGGATACTTGCCTATCGTTTCACGAACACTGATTTCAAATACCTGAAACCGCCTGAAGGGCATTTCTGGGCCGATCCGTTTCCCGTTGAAGTTGGCGAGAAGTACTACATCTTTTTCGAAGACTATTTAATTAGCCAACACAAGGCGCACATTTCGGTTATCGAAGTCGATGAAAACGGAATCGTCAGTGGTCCAACGGAAGCATTGAACCTGGACTGCCACTTGTCGTACCCATTCATTTTCGAGTGGGAAGGCGAGCACTACATGATTCCTGAAACCGGCTCCCGGAATGCAGTAGAGCTGTATCGTTCCGCTTCTTTCCCGTTCGACTGGCGCTTGGACCAGGTGTTACTGGAGGCCAATCAGCCTCTGGATGCTACGTTGATCGAATATGACGGTAGATGGTGGATGTTTGTGAACATTCAGGAGGAGGGCGTCAGCGTCAACTGGGACGAGCTTCACGTGTACTACGCAGATAACCCGCGTGGTCCATGGAAGCCGCACGCTCGTAATCCGGTCGTCTCGGATGTTCGATCGGCGCGGCCGGCAGGGCGGCTCTTCCGGGCAAACAATTCGTTGTACCGGCCCGGTCAGGACAGTTCGCGACGCTATGGTTACGCGACCACGATCAACCAAATCACGAAACTGACGCCGACTGAATACAGCGAGACGCAAGTGGCCAAACTCGTTCCAACTTGGGACAAAGACATTGTGGGCGTTCACACGTGGAACACGTCGCCCCGGATGACGACTATCGACTGTTTAGTGAGGCGAAGGCGGTCTACGAAAGAGCGGAGGTTTGCGCAGCCGCCTTTCCTGCGAGATTCGCTCAATCTTTGGTGAACTTTATTAGAATGGACCAGTCAACCGGTACAGTCTCAAAACCTGGGATCTTGCAGATCGTCCATGGTTTCATCGAGGGCGGATCGGAACGCCAGATGGTCCAGATGTGTTCGTTGTTGCAGGGCAGCGGCGATTTTGAGGTGCATGTTGCTTCGTTGAGTTCGGGTGGTGTTCTACGACCTTTGATCGAGCAATTGAACGTTCCGGTGGTTGATTTTCCGCTGCAGAGCTTTTACGGCCGCAGCATGATGCAGCAGACCAAACGTTTCGTTTCGTATCTCAAGCAGCATGAGATCAAGATTGTTCACTCACACGATTTTTATTCGAACATCTTTGGAATGGCCGGTGCTGCGCTCGCTGGAGTTCGTGGCCGGATCGCTTCGAAGCGTGAAACGACGGGTACACGCACGCGCGCGCAACGAACCACTGAGCTGGGCGCGTTCAAGTTGGCCCATGCAGTGGTTGCGAACGCCGGAGCGGTCAAAGAACATCTGATTGATTTGGGCGTGTCCCAAAAAAAGATTGAGATTATTTACAACGGGCTCGACCTGAATCGTTTTCCGCAAAACGGCGATGCGCGGCATGCGCTTCAGCGATTGGATCTCGCGACGCTGAGCGGCCGATCGTTGATAACGATGGTGGCGAACTTTGAACACAGAGTAAAAGATCATGCGATGCTCTTGCGAGCGGCCCAGCAGGTGAAACAAGAAGTGCCGGAAGCGATGTTCGTCATTGCCGGAGAAGGGGAGTTGCGCGAAGAAACGGAAAAACTCGCCGCCGAGCTCGGTTTGAAAGATTCGTGTTTGTTTCTTGGCCGTTGCGCTACTGTCCCGGATCTTTTGGCAGCGTCGGATATATGTGTGTTGAGCTCGCAAGCTGAAGGTTTTTCTAATTCCATTCTCGAGTACATGGCTGCTGGACGTCCGGTGGTCGCTACGAAAGTGGGGGGAGCAAGCGAAGCGATCGTCGAAGGCGAGAGCGGTCATCTGGTAAATGCCGGCGACGATCGAATGATGGCTGAGCGGCTTACTTTTTTACTGCGAAATCCTGAAAAGAGACGCGCAATGGGAGTCAATGGACGGCTTGTAGTCGAGCAAAAGTTCTCCTGTGAGAACCGGCTGGCGAAGACCATTGCGTTGTATCGAAGGTTCTTAAATTGAACCACAAAGATGCACATGAGCCGTCGCCGGCTGTCCGAGTATTGATAGTAGCTGCCTCAATGGACATTTTGGGCGGACAGGCAGTTCAAGCCGAGCGGCTGATACGTCACTTGCAAAACGAACCTTCAGTGCGAGTTTCTTTTCTGGCGATCAATCCGCGGCTACCTGGACCACTCGGAAAGCTGCAGGCGATCAAGTACGTTCGCACGATCGTGACGTCGATTCTCTACGTTTTGCATTTGCTGCTGCGAGTAAGGAAGTACGACGTCATTCACGTGTTCTCTGCCTCGTATTTGTCGTTTCTGATCGCCCCGACGCCCGCGATTCTC
>DATNJO010001004.1:0-3263 GCA_035603895.1 Pyrinomonadaceae bacterium | reverse complement strand
AAAGATTTGAACAGATTGTTAGTGAGCTGGCTCGCAGTCAGATGATGGAAGCCGAAGTGCGGACGGAAGCGTTGGCTCACAGTGAAGAGTGTGAGCGCTGTTTGGCGCGTTTGCGTGACGAGGAGACACTCACTTGCGGGTTGCAGATGCTTGCCGGCGATATGGAGTCGCTCGAAGCGCCGCCTGCGATCGAGTTGAAGTTGCGTGAAGCATTTCGCGAGCAGCGCGTTGTTGCTCCGGTTGCGGTTGGGTCGTCGAGATCGCGTTACTGGTTAGTTGCGGTGGCAGCGGTTTTATTGTTGGCCATGAGTGTGGCGGCGATGTGGTGGCGTTCAGACACTCCACAACAACAAATCGCTGAAAAGACTCCCACGAAGGCGCCTGAGATAGTTGGTTCAAGTGAGCCCGCGCCCGCGCCTGCGCCCAAAGAGGTGGAGTATCAGGCAGGGAACCGGGAACCAGTCGAGAATCCGAAACGACAACTTCCGAAGCCCGTTCGTCGCAACGTCAATCGCCGCGCTCCTGAAACTCCGGTCGCACATCACACCACGAACGAGATCGCGACCGACTTCGTGCCGCTCGGCGACATGAACCAGGCGATGCTGCAAGACGGCGGACAGATCATCCGCGTCAAGTTGCGTCGTTCAGCCCTCGTGAAATTTGGTTTTCCAGTAAACATGGAACGCTATAACGAGAACGTTAACGCAGATGTTTTGATTGGGGTCGACGGTTTGGCCCGTGCCATACGTTTTGTTCAATGAAAGGAAATGAAGAGATGAACAGAGTACTCGGGATTTTCATCGCGGTGAGTTTATGCGCGTCAGCCGTCGCCTCAGTCGCTTTTGCGCAACAGCCGCAGGCTGCGAATCAAAGAGCGATCGAGATCGTGCAACAGCGCATCTTTCAGGGACCGGAAGGCGTGCCGATGCCTCCTCCTCCGCCCGGAGCTGACTTCGTTTGGATTGCCACGGAGAACTTTAGCGGCAAGACTGTCAAAGGCGCTCCTTATTCAGCAGAAGCCGTGACCGAGAGCGTGCAGACCCTCGCGGACGGCAATCGCATCGTCAACAAGTTCACCAGTCAGGTCTATCGCGACAGCGAAGGCCGCACGCGGCGCGAACAAACGTTGAAAGCGTTAGGCCCTGTGGGTACAGGTGAAGAGCCGTTGCAAACAACCTTCATCAACGATCCGGTCACTGGTACTAGTTACTCGCTTGACTCTCGCACGCACACCGCGCACAAGAGCATGCCGTTCAATTTTCAGATCATGACGAAGTCCGGCAAGCCTGGGGAAGGAAACACTTTTGAGTTCAAGTCAGCGCAAGGCGCGGGTGCCACGAGTAACGTGATCGTGACCGTGCCGGCCGGACCGGGGCAACCTGGAACGCGAGTGCCCCCGCCGGGTGTCAGCGAACACTTCGAGGTGCGCACAGAAGGCGCTGCCGGCTTTGCCATCAGGACCAGACCCTCGCCAGGCAACGAAGTAAAAGAACAACTTGGCAAGCAGATGATTGAAGGTGTTGAAGCGGAAGGCACGCGCACCACTGTGACGATTCCCGCAGGCGAGATTGGTAACGAACGCCCGATCGAGATCGTGAGCGAACGTTGGTACTCAGCAGAATTGCAGCTTGTAGTGATGACGCGTCACAGCGACCCGCGTTCAGGCGAGACCACTTACAAACTGACGAACATCAATCGCGCGGAACCGGCGAAGTCTCTGTTCGAAGTACCATCCGGTTTTACCATCAGGGAGATGAAGTTTGGCGAGCCGAGCATCGCTCCCTTGCCGCGGAAGAAACTGGCAAACCCGGAGTAAAAAGCAATCCACAGATTACGCAGATGACTTTGGAAAACTCTGCGTAATCTGTGGATGGTTTTGGTTTTAGTCTTCTTCCTCACCACCGCGAATGCGGCCTTCAGCACGTGACTGCTCCACGATCTTTTGGGCCAACTGGCCGGGAACCGGATCGTAGTGTGAAAACTGCATGTGGAACACGCCGCGCGCGGCGGTGATCGAGTTGAGAATCGATTGATAGTTGAGCATCTCGGCGAGCGGCACTTGCGCCTTGATCACCTGCTGTTTACCACTCGATTCCATTCCCTGAACGCGTCCTCGCCGCGAGTTGAGATCGCCCATGAGATCGCCCGCGTATTCCTGCGGCGCTGAAATCTCAACGTCCATGATCGGCTCGAGCAGCGACGGCTTAACTTTCTCCATCGCCGCGCGAAATGCTTTGCGGCCTGCGGCGCGGAATGAATGTTCGTCGGAATCAACCGGATGGAACGAACCGTCGACTAACTGCACCTTGAAATCCACGAGCGGATAACCGGCGATGGCGCCTGATTGCGCTGCTTCGACAATTCCTTTCTCGATCGCGGGCCGAAACTGTTGCGGCACCGAGCCACCGAAGATCTTGTCTTCGAAAACAAATCCACCACCACGCGGCAACGGCTCGAACACGCACTTGCAGTCGCCAAACTGTCCGCGTCCTCCGGTCTGTTTCTTGTGGCGTCCCTGAACCTCGGCGCGTTGCGTAATGGTCTCTTTGTAAGGAACCTTCGGCGGATGCAGCGTCACTTCCACGCCGTAACGCTTCTTCAGTTTTTCCACCACGGTCTCAACGTGCAACTGTCCCGAGCCCGAAAGTAGGAACTCTTTCGTCTGCGGATCGCGAGTGAAGTGCAGCGCTTGATCTTCTTCCAGGATCTTGTGCAGAGCCGTGCTGATCTTCTCTTCGTCCTGACGTGACTTCGGTTCGATTGCAAATGCAATCGCTGCTTCCGGATATTCAACCGGGTCGTAAACGATTTGCGATTGCTTGTCAGAGAGCGTGTCGCCGGTTTGTGTTTCCTTGAGTTTTACGCAGGCAAAAATATCGCCGGCATGCGCCTCGGCCACTTTGTCGAGTTGTTTGCCTTGCATGGTGTGCAAAGCGCCGAGCCGTTCGGAAACACCGCGCGACGAGTTCAATGCGTTGGCATCGGTTTGCAAGTGACCGCTGATGAGCTTGAACACGTTGATGCGGCCGGCAAATGGGTCCGCGATGGTGCGGAAACAATAGGCCGAGAGCGGTTCGCTGTCGCTGTACTTGCGTGGAATTCGTTCCGCGTCCGGACCACCGTCAACTGGCCGTCCCCACTCCACTTCGTGATGTGCCGGATCGGGCGCGTAATCAACGAGCGCGTTCAGCAACGCACGCAAGCCGACCTGCGTCGTGCTCGACACGGCGAACACCGGACACAGTTTGCTTTGCGCGATAGCG
>DATNJO010001003.1:0-3473 GCA_035603895.1 Pyrinomonadaceae bacterium | reverse complement strand
CGACGCTGTTGTAGAGAATCAAATCGGCCGTAGGGTTTTGCGGTCGAGGCACAAACGCAAACACGAGCAGCGCGATAACTACGATCCGGATCATGAGTTCACCTCTTCCGCAACAGGTGCTGCAACGCGGGTTCTAACCGGGGCCAGTAGGGCGCGAAGCCCCTCTCTTCAAGCACCGCGGGATCGACTCTCTGGCTCGAAAGTAAAAGCGCGTCTGCCATCTCGCCAAAAGCGAGACGCGCGCCAAATGCAGGCACTGGAAAGAACGTCGGACGCGAAAGCACGCGCCCGAGTGTCTTCGTAAACTCGGCGTTGGTTACCGGATTAGGCGCCACAATGTTGACTGGACCATGCACGGCGGAGTCGAGCAAGAGAAACTTGAGCGCGTTAACGACATCGCCCAGCGCGATCCAGCTCATCCACTGCTGGCCGTCGCCGACGCGACCACCGATTCCCATCCGAAACGGCATCAGCATCTTTGCGAGTGCACCGCCGTTGAGATCGAGAATGATCCCGAAACGCGCCAGGACGGTTCTGATTCCTTTTTCCGAGGCCGCGCGTGTAGCTTGTTCCCACTCGATGCACACCGAGGCCAAAAAGTCGTTTCCCGGACCGCTCTCTTCCGTTAACTGTTCGTCGCCGCGATTGCCGTAATAACCGATCGCGGAAGCGGAAATGAAAACAGCGGGCGCCTGCGACAACTGCGCGATCGTTTCGCTGAGCAGAGTTGTTCCTTTCGTTCGGCTGTCGCGAATCGTGAGTTTCTTCTCGTCGGTCCAACGTCCACTCGCGATGCTCTCGCCCGCAAGGTGAAACACCGCGTCGAAGCCCTCGAGACGTTGCGCGTCGATGCGCCCCTGATTTGGGTGCCATTCGATTTCCAGTTGGCCGAGTGTGTGTCCGCCGCGCACGAGACGGACCACTTCGTGGCCGTCTTCGACCAGCGACCTGATCAGTGCTTTACCGACGAGTCCGTGGGAACCGCTTATGAGGACTTTCATGGCCTTTAAAATATCACAGTAGACAGTTTTGTTTGCGGCGTGTAGAATCCGCGACCAAACTTAATAAAGGAGCAACCTCACGATGCTTCGACTCAAAGCATGTTTCCTCACTGTCGCTGTTTTTCTCGCTACCGTTTTCCTTTTTCTGCCGTCGCGGACCAGTTCACAGTCGAATGTTGTTCGGGTGACGAATACACCGGAGCAGGCGGTTAATTTGAATCCGTCGCTCAGTGATGACGGGCGCGTGGTGGTTTTTGAATCGTCGGCGAACTTTGTCACTGAAGGTGTTGCGGACTCATTTCACGCGCTGCGTGCAGACGTGGGCGGGACCACAACAGCGTTTCAGGATGTTGGCGCTACGCGCGTTGTTTCGCCTGCGTTGTCGACCGATGGAAATGTGGTGGCGTTTGCATCGACGGAGGATCTGGTTGGCGAGAATGCCGATCGTAATTCGGAGATCTTTCTGTGGACGGGTTCGGGTATACGGCAGATTACTGACACGCTGCCAGACTCAAGCGCGACCCGCCTGATTGATGGAAATTTTCAACCTTCGATCACGGCGGACGGAAGTCTCGTAGCATTCACGTCGAGGGGAAATCTCCTTCTCTTTGACGTAGCGGAAGACACCCTTTTTCAACTCACCGAAGATCGGACCACCACTGTTGCAAAGCTCAGTGGCGACGGATCGCGTCTCTACTACCAACAAGGCTCCGATCTCGTCTTACTCGATCTGAAGACAAATACCAGCCGTGTGGTAGCTGCTGACGTTCCCAAACTCTCAATCGCCGCCGGCCGCGCGGTTAGCAACGACGGTTTGCGCTTGGTCTACTCAGCGGAAACCGCGCCGAATCAGACGCAGGTTTTTCTCGTCGACGCACACGACAACACGTCCCGGCCGTTAACACAGCTCGGAACGAGATCTGTCGACGTTGCTTTGCACCCTACAATCAGTGGCGACGGCAAGCGCGTCGCGTTTGCGACGCGACGCAGAGTTACGAATGCGAGCGATGGAAGCGTCGAGCTTTACGTCTACGACATTCCGAGTGGGCAGACGGTACAGGTAACTAACGCGCCTTCGAGCGCGACCGCCGAGGTCGTGTCGTCGCTTAACTTCGACGGCAGTCTCGCAGCGTTCAGCTTTCCGCGACTGCTCTCCGGACCAGTCGCGGACAACGATCTCGGCAACAACAACGAGATCTATCTGGCGTCGCTTGCGCCGCGTTTAGAGTTTG
This sequence comes from Pyrinomonadaceae bacterium, assembly GCA_035603895.1. Taxonomy (GTDB): domain Bacteria; phylum Acidobacteriota; class Blastocatellia; order Pyrinomonadales; family Pyrinomonadaceae; genus PSRF01. Next base: position 1,240 of record DATNJO010001003.1, on the reverse strand, counting down.
GCACCGCGACTGTATTCAACGCCGCCGCTCTCGGCAACGAACCCGCGCAACCAGCACCGCTCGCACCTGGCAGCATCGCGACGATTCGCGGAAACGCGCTTGCGTCTCGCATACAGACAGGGATTTCTACGAGTCCCGCATTCACGCTTGCCGGATCGACCGTAAAAGTGAACGGCCAGCCGGCACGAATCTTTTTCGCGAGTTCTGATCAGATTGATTTAATCGTGCCCGAAGCGCTGTCCGATGGACCAGTCGAGTTTGTCGTAACAAACGCAGACGGTTTCTCGTCAAAGGCTGAAGCAGTGCTCGCGACTGGCGCTCCGGGAATCTTTACGGCCAAAGCCGATGGCACTGGCGAGGCCATCGTCCTTGATTCCGACACGCAAACAGCGGGACCGTTCGATCCGTCGAACAAGCTGTTGCGCTTGTCGATCTTCGCGACAGGTGTGCGGCACGCCCACGATGTGTCCAGTTCGATCAACGGTCAGGCCGTACCGGTAGAAATGATTGTTGGCGGCGACTTGCCGGGGTTAGACGAGATTCACATTGTAGTTCCGGCGGAGTTGCGTGGAGCAGGAACAAGCACGCTCGTCGTCACGGCTGACGGTGTGCAAAGCAATCCCGCAACGCTAACAATCGATGGCAGCGCTCTGCGCGACATCGTGATCAACGAGATCCTCGCAGATCCACCCGACGGCCTTGCCGGCGACGCCAATCACGACGGCATCCGCGACACTGCCGACGACGAGTTCATCGAACTCGTCAACTCAACCACGCGCGATCTCGATCTCAGCGGCTACCAACTCCAAACCCGCTCCCTCACGGGCACCACCGACACCCTACGCCATCGCTTCGCCCCGAACACAATCCTCCCCGCCGGCACCGCCCTCGTCATCTTCGGCGGCGGCTCCCGTGACACGACCAATATCATCCCGGCAAGCAACTCTGCTGCCTCCACCCATTCAGTCTCCGGCGGCAGCGTTCCTAACATTACCGATCGGCTTTTCAACGGCGGATCCCTGAACCTGACTAACCTCAGCGGCTCAACTGATAATGCCAATCAGGTCTTCGGCGGGTCTCAAGTCGTGACAGCTTCAAGCGGTGGCTTGTCGCTAACGAACTCCGGCGCGGTCGTCACTCTTCGCAACGCCACGGGCGAAATCGTCACCTCCGTCGCTTACGGCTCAACACTCGGCCTGCGTGGCGATCTCAATCAGTCACTCACGCGAACTCCCGACAT
>DATNJO010001002.1:0-3385 GCA_035603895.1 Pyrinomonadaceae bacterium | reverse complement strand
CGATATCAAGGTGGCGTTGTTCAATCCGAAGCCGTTGCTGCAACCGCTCGGGCAGTTTGACGAGTACGTCAGCGGTGCCGGCGCGGGAGAAGATTTTGTCGCCGACACTCGCAACGAAATGCAGCACCGGCGTGTGTTCTTTTTGTTCAAAGGCGATGCTTCGCTTCCTGACGACAGCCGCCGGCGCGAGGGATTGCGCGCGGAGTTGCTGGTCGAACCAGCCGCGACACGAATCGACGCTGGTGGTTTTGCAGAGCTTCGAGTAACGGTCAGGAACACCGGTACAGCTACCTGGTTACCCGGCACGGCGCGCGTTGGTGCGGTACGCTTTGGTGTTCATCTTTTTGACGAAGCGGGCACACTGCTCGATCTGGATTACTACCGGAAGGATTTTTCAACGGCTGAAGAGCCAAACCTCGGACCCGGCGACTCAGCGGAGTTCGTTGCGAAAGTACCGATGCCGAAGCAGGGAGTTTACCAATTGCAGTGTGATCTGGTCAGCGAAGGAGTTTGCTGGTTCGAACACAATGGCTCACCAACAGTGAGACTGCGGATTGAGGTGGCGTTGCCCGCAAAGTCTCCTCTTGTTTGATAATCTGTCGCGCAAAGGCGCCAAGGCGCAAAGCGCTGCCGCGTTTCCAGTGGATTTCTTTGCGCCTTAGCGCCTTTGCGGGAGATATCTGAGGTCGTCGTTGACTAAGTCTGTTTCCAAAATCGCCTGGCTTTCACCGCTGCCGCCGCAGCAAAGCGGAATTGCGAACTACAGCTACTGGTTGATCAAAGAGCTTCAGCCGCATCTCGCTATCGATCTGTTTTATAACGAACAGCCGCCGATCGCTGAACTACAAGAGAACTTTAATGTCTATCCGATAGCTGAATTCCCCCAGCGGCGCCACGACTACGAGAACACCGTCTATCATCTCGGGAATCACAGTGGTTTTCACCGGACCATCTATCAACTGGCCTGGCGGTTTCCCGCGACCGTTGTCTTGCACGACTACAACATCAGCGCCTTCATGCACGAGGCTTTCTATCGTCAGCCCGACGGCGATCTCTACCAGCAGGCCCTCGCTGGTCCGGATACTCCGCCGCCACCTACGCGACTGTTCGCGAGGCTCGCGAGACTCGGCGGCAACTACGCCGCGAGCCCGATGTCTCATCCGATTGTTCACCGAAGCCGGAACGCCATCGTTCATCACCGTTGGGTGAGGGACCAGTTTGAAGGTGCGGGTCACGTGCGAATCATTCCGATGTTCGCAAAGACCAGTTACGAACCTACTGGCGCGGAGATCGCAAACTTCAAGAAGAAGTTTTCAATTAACGAAAATCACTTTCTGCTCACGTGTCTCGGATTCACGAACCGAAACAAACTGCCCGGGTTGCAAGTGGAGGTTGTTAACAGACTACTAGCCGATGGTTATCCAGTGCATCTGGTCTTCGCCGGTGAAACTTCACCGGAGGTAAAACGGTTGGAAGAGCAGGTCCGGGCCAGCGACAATCGCGACCACATCACGTTCACCGGTTACCTCGATCAGGCAGACTACGGCTCAGCGCTGTTCGCTGCGGATGTGGTCATCAACTTGAGAAATCCTTCGATGGGTGAGGCGTCGCTGACGTTGATGCAAACGTTGGCCGCCGGCAGGCCGGCGATCGTCAGCGACCTTAACCAATACAAAGAGTTTCCTGATCGCGTGTGCTGGAAACTGACTCATGACGAGCACGAAGCGGATCTGCTTTACCAGTATCTGGCGGCTCTTCTTTCAAACAGGCGATTGCGAACCGCGCTGGCGGCCAACGCGCTTGATTATGCGGAAGAGGTGTTGTCGCTGAAGAAGATTGTGCCTCAGTGGTTGGAGGTTCTGACGGCTTCGAGATCCGAGTCGAGCATCTCCTTGATCAATTCGCGAAACGTGTAGGTTGGTTCCCAGCCCAACACTCGCCGCGCTTTTGAAGCATCACCGACGAGTTGGTCCACTTCAGCCGGCCGATAGTAGCGCTCGTCAACTTTCACATACTCGCGATAATCAAGATCCACCTGGGCAAAAGCAGTTTCGCAAAGCTCGCGGACGCTGTGTGTCTCGCCGGTAGCAACGACGAAGTCGTCCGGTTCGTTTTGCTGCAACATCGCGTGCATCGCACGCACGTAGTCAGCGGCGTGACCCCAGTCGCGTCTTGCGTCGAGGTTTCCGATTCTCAATTCGGAGGCGAGGCCGAGTTTGATGCGCGCGATGGTCCTGGTTGTTTTGCGTGTAACAAATTCCAGCCCGCGTCGCGGGCTCTCGTGATTGAACAGAATACCGCTGAGACAATAGAGACCGTACGCATCGCGGTAGTTCCTGGTTAAATGAAATCCGGCGAGCTTGCTGATTCCATAAGGACTGCGCGGCATGAAAGGTGTCGTTTCCTTTTGCGGAACCTCGGCGGCGTTGCCAAACATCTCACTCGAACCCGCGAAGTAAAAGCGACACCCCGGACGCACCTCGCGCAACGCCGCCAGCACATAGTGCGTGCCGTTGACGTTCATGTTCATAGTCGAGAAGCCGTCGGTGAAACTTTCCGCGACGAAACTCTGCGCTGCGAGGTGGTAGCACTCGTCAAATTCGTGCTTACTCAGAACGTGGAAGATACTCGCATAACTCTCCAGACTCGCTGGATGCAGCGTGATGCGATCGACCAAATGAGCAATCCGGCTGAATCTCATTTCCGGCACTTCCAGTGCCACGCGGCGCACGAGCCCGTGCACTTCATAGCCGAGACTCAGCAGATAGTCAGCCAGATAGCTACCGTCCTGACCGGTAATGCCAGTAATCAATGCTCGCTTGGTCATGAACGTGATTTGACCACAGAATTCCGTAGTGCCCTAATTCGGAGCGCTCTTCTCTTCTCTGTGTCTCTCTGTCTCTGTGGTTGATTTTTCTAAGCATCATTGAACCACAGAGGCACAGAGACGCAGAGAAGAGCGCTCCGGTGATGTATAGTGAGGCTCGCTTGATACCCTCAATGTCGAGAACTCAATGGTTAGTTCGCCTCCGGCAGGATCGAAGCATACGCGAGGCTCTTTTTGTTTTCGTACTCACGCGCAGCCTGATCTTCCTCGTGCTTGTCACTGTCGGACAAGTCAACGTCGTTTCTTACCCTGAATCAAACACGCGCGACGCGACTATCAGATTCGAGCCCGCTTCGATTACCGAGAACCTCCAGCGAACAATGTGGCAGGCTGACGTGATCCATTACGTGGTTATTTCGCAGGAGGGTTATCACCGCGCGTCCTTCGACATCAACGACCGCCGCAGTCATGAGTACGCTTTTTTCCCGCTGTTTCCGATGCTGCTGTGGTTGCTGGGACGCGTGACGACGAACGTGGTCCTTTGGGGCGCGGTGCTGT
>DATNJO010001001.1:0-5863 GCA_035603895.1 Pyrinomonadaceae bacterium | reverse complement strand
CGCCTGCGGGCGGCCCTGGTGGATCCTGAGTTTCACTTGTCGCCCACGTTCGCGGCGCCAGCACAAACACAGAGATAACTAACGAAAGAACAAAGATAGAGAAAGCGAAAAACCGGGATCGCATTCGCATGCGTAGAGCTCCTTCCGCCGTAGGGGTGGATTAAATTTTCGCGAACGATATCACGAAAGGCGTGCTGTTAAGAACAATAGAAACGTAAAGAAATGTAAAGTCAGATGCGGAGGCGATTGGTGGTTCTGCGGGGTGTTGAGCGCCTCGGTGCTGTGGACTCGGTAATGCGCGGCGTGGTGCGATCGCTCAAGAGAGGTAACGGATTAATGGCCCCGGACATCGTGTAGATGCCGAAGTGAAGATGTGGCGGCGTGCCGGCAGCATTTCCGGTTGTGCCGACGTAGCCGAGCACGGTGCGAGTCGTCACGCGGTCGCCGACTTCGATATTCGGCGCGTACTTCTCAAGGTGAGCGTAGTAATAGACGCGACCACCCGCACTAATGACCGAGACAGTCTGCCCGCCGAGATTGTTCTCACCGATCTTGTAGATGTAACCGTTAGTGGCGGAGAGTATCGGCGTGCCTTTTGGAGCGAAGATGTCCTGGCCTTCATGGCGTCGTCCGGTGCCGCGCGGCGCGCCCCACGTGTCGGCAATCTGCCGTTTGGTAACGTCTTCTAACGGCATTGCGATCTTGCGATCGGGCTCTTGCGCGTAGAGATGCGCAACCCGCGCGTAAAAAGCGATGTTGTCGACCAGGATTCCGCCGATGCCAGTGACGGCCAACAGCAACAGAACAACAACAAAACCAATTGAAAGCTTAAGTAAGCGACGCATTCGAGGTTTGGGATGCCCGCTGTTGGGCTTGCGGTTCGCCGGAATCCCGACCTGTAATCTCGATGGGCCGTTCATGGCGAGCTAAACGAACTTTTCCAGTTATGAGTTCAAAAGATCTGGCGTATTGGGCTATTATGACGCAAACACCCATGGCTTATCAGGACTTTCTTCGCGACTTTGAGGAGACGATCCGCAGTGCGAGCGCTCGCTTGCGGGAGATCGGCGATGAAGAGAGCACGAAGAGCACCGGCGATGACTGGAGCGCTAAACAGATTCTCGGCCACTTGATCGACTCAGCCGCCAACAATCACCAGCGATTTGTGCGCGGACAGTTTACCGACACCCTTGAGTTTCCCGGTTACGAACAGGAACAGTGGGTCAGCGCGCAGAAGTACAACGACGAGTCGTGGCCCGCAGTGATCGAATTATGGCGCGCGTATAACATGCATCTACTGCACGTGGTCTCCGTTATACCGCACGAGGTACTGACACAACAGAGAGACAAACACAGTCTCGAACAGATCGCTTTCAAAACAGTCGAACGTAACCAGCCAGCAACGTTGGAATACTTAATCCGTGATTACCTGGATCATCTAAAACATCATCTGGACCAGATTTGGAGACGTCTTTGACAGGATTTGCAGAATCAACAAGATTGCTTCAGGCACTAGTCTATCTTGTTCATTCTGCAAATCCTGTCAAAGACTTTTTGGGGCAAGCAGATTGTCAGTCAAGTTTGACTTTCAAACTAAACTGGCTTAGAAGTTCGGGCGAAACAAATCTTTCTATACAACTAGTTCGAAAAGTGAGGTAGCTCATGAAAAAGGCTATCAACCTGAGCGTGAATGGTGTCTCTCGCAGTGACGAAGTCGAGCCACGCATGCTTCTCGTTCATTACCTGCGCGACGTTCTCGGCCTGACGGGTACACACGTCGGTTGCGAAACGTCACTCTGCGGCGCGTGCACCATCTCGCTCGATGGTCAGGCAGTTAAATCGTGCACGATGTTTGCCGTGCAGGCTGACGGCGCGACGATTACGACTATCGAGGGGCTTGCGACCGACGGCGAACTGCATCCGGTGCAGGAAGGTTTCTGGGAACGTCACGGTTTGCAATGCGGCTACTGCACGCCGGGCATGATCATGACCGCGGCGCAGTTGCTCGACCGCAACGCAAATCCGTCGCGCGAGGAGATCTGTCACGGTCTCGAAGGCAATCTGTGCCGCTGCACCGGTTATCAACACATCATCGAAGCCGTCGAATACGCCGCGAAGAAAGCTTCCAAATCCGTGTAAGTCTGTGTAATCCGTGGCTACAGTTGGAGAATAAATATGCCAAACAGTTACGTCGGCCAACGAGTAAAACGCACCGAAGACCCCCGCCTGATCAAGGGCCTTGCGCATTACGTCGACGACATCAGCCTGCCGGGCACCCTTCATGTCGCGTTTGTGCGCTCGGTTTATGCACACGCGAAGATCACTAATATCGACACCTCGGCAGCGCTCGCGACGCCGGGCGTCATCGCCGTTTACACCGGACAGGACGTCGCGAAGGTTGGACCAGTTCCCTGCGCGGGCGCATTGCCGGGCTTGAAAGTGCCGGACCATCGCGTGCTCGCCGGCGAAAAGGTTTACTTCGTGGGCCATCCGATCGCGGCGGTCGTCGCTACCGATCGTTACGCCGCGCGCGACGCAGTTGATCTCGTCGTGGTTGATTACGAAGACTTACCGGTCGTGACGGACGTCGAAGAAGCCGCTGCCGGCGGGACTGTGATCCACGAGTCGTTCGGCGACAACATCGCGTACAAAATGACTGCCGGCGAAGGCGACATCGACGCCGCTTTCGCGTCCGCCGAACGCACGGTCAAACAACGCATACTGCACCGCCGCCTCGCGCCGATCGCGATGGAGCCACGCGGCGTACTCGCGCGCTATTTTCCCGGCGAAGAAGAACTAACGCTCTGGTCCTCAACGCAGATTCCGCACCTGATGCGCACGCAAGTCGCGTTGATGATCGGCATGCCGGAAAACAAGTTGCGCGTGATCACACCGGAAGTCGGCGGCGGTTTCGGCTCGAAGCTCAACGTCTACGCGGAAGAAGCGTTGCTCGGTTGGATCTCGATGCAGCTTCACAAGCCCGTGAAATGGATCGAGACGCGTCGCGAGAACATTCAAGCGACGATTCACGGACGCGGACAGGTCGGTGACATCGAAGTCGCATTCAAGAACGACGGTACGATCGCGGGTCTGCGTTACAACGTCTTCGCCGATCTCGGCTCGTATCATCAACTGTTGACGCCGGCTATCCCGACACTCACCGGGTTGATGCTTTCGGGCGCTTATAAGATTCCGGCGATTCAGATCAACATCACCGGTTGCTTCACTAACAAGATGGCGACGGACGCGTATCGCGGTGCGGGCCGTCCGGAAGCTACTTACGTCGTCGAGCGCGTCCTCGATCTAGTCGCCGCTGATCTGGGCGTCGATCCTGCTGAAGTTCGGCGCAAGAACTTTCCCGGTAAGGATGAATTTCCGTTTCACACCGCAACCGGTCTCGATTACGACAGCGGTGATTACGAAGCCGCACTCGACAAAGCACAGCAGATCGCCGGTTACGCGCAGCTTCGCGAAGAGCAGAAGAAGGCCCGCGCGGAAGGACGTTTGATCGGCATCGGTATTTCGACCTACGTAGAGATCTGCGCGCTTGGACCATCGCAGGCGATGCCCGCCGGCGGTTGGGAAAGTGCGACGGTGCGAATCGAACCGACAGGAACGGTCACCGTGTTGACCGGAGCGTCACCACACGGCCAGGGCCAGGAAACTTCGTTTGCCCAAATTGTTGCTGACGAACTCGGCGTCAGTATCAACGACGTGACTGTGATTCACGGCGACACCGGTGTGGTCCAGTACGGCATCGGCACGTTTGGCAGCCGCGCTACAGCGGTCGGCGGCACCGCGGTCTACATTGCAGTGCAGAAACTAAAGGAGAAAGCCGAGAAGATCGCGGCGCATATACTGAAAGCTGGTGCGTCGAAAGTCTCGTTTGAAGGTGGCAAGTATTCAGTCGAAAAAGCAGCAGCGGCAAGTGCGACTGGAACTTCCGACCCCGTCGTACCGGTTGGCGAAGCGCCCGCAGCCGCGTTGCCCGAACCGCAGACCGAAGGCCGCTCGAGTCTGACGATCGCGGAGATCGCGCTCGCTGCGCACCTCGCGAAAGAGTTACCACCGGACACCGAGCCCGGTCTTTCCGCAACTTACTTTTTCGAACCAAAGAACTTCACGTTCCCGTTCGGCACGCACATCGCAGTTGTTGAAGTCGATCGTGAAACCGGCGACATCAAGTTCTTGCGTTACGTCGCCGTCGACGATTGCGGCAAGGTGATCAATCCGATGCTGGTCGACGGACAAGTTCACGGCGGCATCGTCCAGTCGATCGGCCAGGCAATGTATGAAGAGGTGGTCTACGACGAGCAGGGACAGTTGATCACCGGCACGCTGATGGACTACGCGGTGCCGCGCGCCTCGCACATTCCCAACTTCGAATTGGATCGCACGGAAACGCCGTCGCCGGTGAACCCGTTGGGTGTCAAAGGTGTCGGCGAGGCCGGAACGATCGGTGCGACGCCTGCGATAGTCGGCGCGATCGTCGATGCGCTCGCGCCGTTTGGCGTGAAGCACCTCGACATGCCAGTGAAACCTGAAACTGTTTGGCGGATTATCAATGAGAAAGGCGGTAACGCATGATCCCCGCACCTTTTGACTATCAAGTGCCTGCGACTTTGGACGAGGCTGTGTCGTTGATCGCGGCCGATCCTGACGGCGCGAAGATACTTGCCGGTGGTCATAGTTTGATTCCGGCGATGAAACTGCGTCTCGCGCAACCGCAACTGCTTGTCGACATCGCGCGAATCAAATCGCTCAGTTACATCCGCGAAGAAGGCAATCAAATTCTTATCGGCGCGACTACGACCCATTATCAGCTCGAATCGTCGGAACTGTTGCAGCAGATTTGTCCGTTGCTACCCGCGTGCGCAAAGAGTATCGGCGACGTGCAGGTGCGCAACAAAGGAACGATCGGCGGCAGCATCGCGCACTCCGATCCGGCGGCTGATTGGCCCGCGGCCGTGTTGGCACTCAACGCCGATCTGGTGGTGGTTGGACCAGGCGGCGAACGCGTCGTAAAAGCCACTGACTTCTTTGTCAATCTTTTTACAACTGATTTGCAGCCCGGCGAGATATTGCGCGAGATACGGATCGAGAAGCCGTCGGGCCGTTTTGGTCAGGCTTATCAGAAAGTGCCGCATCCCGCTTCCGGCTTTGCGGTCGTGGGCATCGCCGTACATCTCGCGTTGAACGATAACGGTTCGTGCAAGGCCGCGCAGATTGGCGTCACTGGTGTTGGGCTGAAGGCTTATCGGGCACAAGCTACGGAAGCCGCATTAGCAGGTTCGAGTCTCGACGAGCAAATAATCTCTTCAGCGGCGGCGCAGATATGCGACGGAGTCGATCCAAACTCGGACCTTTATGCTTCCGGCGAATATCGTTGCCATCTCGCGCAGGTGCACACACGGCGCGGTATTCAAGCAGCGAAAGCGGCGGCTAAGTAGAGGGCAAGTGAAGCTCGAAGGTACTCACGAACTCGAAGCTACTCGCAAACGCGTCTATCAGTCGCTTGTCACTCCGGAGGTGTTGCAGCGTTGCATTCCCGGTTGCGAACGTCTCGAAAGAACCGGTGACAACACGTTTGCGGCAACAATCAGGGCTGGTGTCGGTTCGATCAAGGGCGTGTTCGACGGACACGTGCGGCTCGAGGATCTGCGCGAGCCCGAACACTTCCGCATGGTTGTTGACGGCAAAGGCGCGCCCGGTTTTTTGAAAGGCTCGGGAGATCTCGATCTCGTTCAGGACGGCGCGATCACGAAGGTGAAGTATGCGGGAGACGTTCAGGTTGGCGGGACGATCGCCAGCGTGGGCCAGCGCATGATTCAGGGCACGGCGAAGATGATGGCCGTGCAGTTCT
>DATNJO010001000.1:0-14448 GCA_035603895.1 Pyrinomonadaceae bacterium | reverse complement strand
GCGAACCCGCATTGTTCACGTTCCAGGACGAATCGATCTTCACGGTCAACTTGGGACGTCCATCTGCCGCGGTTCCGTTACCCGCCGTGTTGGGAGGCGTCTGATTGTAATAGCATGGTGGACAATCTTCGGCGTACGCGAGCGCAAACAAACTGAAGATGATAGCGAGACCCATACAGAGAGGCCGCGCAGTTGTGGGCGACTGCAAAGACATTTCAATACTCCTGTCTGTCAGTTTGGGTTTTGGGAGTTTAGATCGATGGGCGTGAGCTAAATCAGATCTACTTCCTTGTTCTTAAAGCAGCTCTCAGACTGTGCAGTGAGTTTCCAAACTGCGCTGAGAGACGTTCACGAAACGGGTGCTTGAGCCGGCTGTTGATGGGTTCGAGACTGTCGCTGGAATTCACCACAAACGCACCCCATGGACCACTGCTTAGTTTTCCTATGATTCTGTTTTCATCGAATGCCACTAAGAGCAAGTAACGCTGCCCGATCTCAAAGTTGGGAAACGAAGCATCAGTCGACTTGATACTGATTCCGTCGACTGTGGCCTCGCCTCCCAACTGGGCGCTGAGAAACTCATTCGACTCGAGTGGCAGCAGGTCTTCCGGTGGTCCAACTAAACTGAAACAATCCACGCATGGTATATTCGGAGTCGATAATTCCTCGACGATCCGAAACTTGTACCACGTGTGGACGTTATACGTTGCGGCATACGATCGACTGGAGACCGGTTCGGCCACAACGAGATGGTAATTTGCGAGAGCTGTTTCGAGGCTTCGCGGGACGGCGTAATCGACAATCGTCGAATCGAGCAGAACGTTCTGCCTGCCTTTGGCCTTGGCCATTTGCGAATGCCAAACGAGTTTGCCGCGCTCAGGTGACTTTTCAAGCTCCTCAATCTTCGCTCTATTCTGTACGGAAAAGAATCCAAGAAAGAAAAGCGTAGCGATAACTAACGTGCCGCTTGCGGCGAGGATCTTAAACATCGTGAGGGTCCTCCTCAGGTAAATCAAAAGGGTTAATCGACCACTGTAAAACTCTGGGCTGGGCCGAAGGTGGTCCAACTAATTAACTTGTGTCGTTCATATCATCGCCTCCTGTTAACTATGAAAAACTTTGAAGAACGTTACACCCTCCCAAGCGAGAGTAATCAAGCATCGAGCGGTGTCTAATCTGAACGCCGAAGGCGTTTACTAATTCCAGCCCGGGGTTGGCGGTTTCCGCCACCCTGGGACAAAACAGATACTCTTGATATCAATGCTGAAAGCATTAGCAAGTGGCGCCTTTCCCTCGCGAACGCTTTCAGCGTAGTGTCTTTCTCTCATGCTGTGTCCCAGGGTTGGTCCCAACCCTGGGCTGAAATTAGCAAACGCCTTTGGCGTTCAGATTAGGACACCACTCAAGCAACGGAAACCGTTGAAACGATTTTCGGCTTGTAGTCTGCCGTTCAAGCACCGGACCTTTGGGCCGGTGTTGAATTAGACAACGTTTAAGGAAAAAAGTTGCAGGAATAACGAAGCGGTTAGTTTCGAACGCTGAAACGATATTCTTCATTGACGCCCGCAGCGCCGTTGGCAGTGATCCCAGTCAGTTCGACAAGGTACTCGCCACGCGTGAGCCAACTATCGGGCAGTCTGAAGCGAATTGATTTTCCATCATCTTCGGCGTGCAGATCGGCAATCGTCACCGACTTGTTACTACCAACACGACGCACGACAGCGGTGTATCGCGGATATTGCTCTTGAATCCAAAGCAAACGTAGTTCAGCGATTCCACTGTCCGGACTATTCACTAACTCGTCCTGTGAATCGCCACTTCTGGTCGACCCAGGCCGTAGTTCTAACGATGGCATTTTTGCCGGGACTTTACTCAAATTTGAGGGCACATTCAGTTGCACTATTTCTTCCTGCATAGCCAACTGACTGTCTCGAGGTTCCATTCTGCTGTTAAGCCAGATGGCAAGCGCAATAACCCCGACCATCGCCGTCGCGGCAATCGGTATCGCGATCGCGGGTTTCGGCAACAGGATGTCGCGGACACGACTCCAGAATGACGCGCGCGCCGGCTCGGGTGGTGGCGCAGGCTCTTCTCCCTGCGCGGTGGCCCAATCTTTGATCGACGCCGCGATCCTTAGCTTACGTTTTTGTACCGGTGTATCAGCGTACTGCTGAATAAAGCTTTGCTTCTCTTCTGACGTGAGAGAGCCATCCAGGTAGTCGTCGATCAAATCCTGTTCTGCCGCAAGGATTTTCTCTCTGGCTACAGAGTCCGTGATAAAAAGACTTTCTAAACGCTCTCTCGCCTCCTGGTCGACATTTCCTAATAAGAACTGCCGCAATGTCGACTCACTTGCCGCATCTTCTTTCATGGGTCATCCCTCCAGACGGCCCCACCCCTATTCACAATGAATTTTTTCGCGATACGTTTCATTTTCTCTGAGCCATACGATTAAGACACCGTTCTATACACTCTTCGAGTGTGGCGCGAAGGCGATAAACCCTGACTCTCAATGTCTCGACAGTTGTACCAAGTTGCCGCGCCATTTCGGTGCGATGTTCGATCTTCGCCTGTTTCTCCTTTGCGTAATAGTTAAGAATCAACTCTCGCTTTTCGGGGCTAAGTTTCTGTAAACATGAGTGCAAACACTCTTCACGCATGTTTTCAGTCTCTTCCACTTCTGGGTCGTTTGTGGGCAGGTCACAATCCTCCAACGAAACTTGCGTTTTCACCTTCTTCGAGGCTTCTTTGATCAGGTTTCGCTGCACACCGTAAAAAAAGAGTCGCGGATCGCCTTCATAAGTTTCTCTCAGTTGGTGAACTTTTTTGGCGACGCGATCGAAGACCTGATCGGTCAAGCCCTCGGGATCGTTGCAATGATTCCACATAAAGATTTTAGCGAGGTCTTGCCGAAGCTGCACATAGATGACCCCGGCCGCCTCTCTATCGGGATGGAGCCAGGCCAGGATTTCCTCGAGACTTTCTGGTGGGATTGAGGGATCTCGCGCCATATATTCCGCGTTTTATACCGGAGGAGGTGAGGAAGACGACCTGCGTCTTCGTCGGTGAAGAAAGATCAGTCCGCCCGAGATTCCGATCAATGACAAAACAAGCAACGGAAGGCCAAGCGACGAGTTTCGTTCGACCGCGATGCGGTTTGTGTACTCGCCTTGCAAAACGAACCCGGCCCAGTAGTAAGGTGCGCTCCAACGCTTGTCTTGCATCATCTTCAGTTTGGCGGATCTGAGTGCGGCGGCAGTCGGCATCCCCTCGTGCAACATCGCGTTGTAGAACTCAGTCATTAGTGCTGCGGTCGCCCGATCGTCGACCTTCCAAAGACTTGCCACAACGCTCTTTGAACCCGCGGAGATGAAACTGTGAGTTAAGCCTACTAATCCCTCTCCCTTTACATCCTTTCCTAATGCGGTCTGACACGCGCTGAGAACAGTTAATTCAGCAGCCAGATCGAGATTGTAAATATCATTAAGCGGCATCAAGCCATTTCTGGGTGCGCCATTGCGATCGACCATGGTGAGAACAATGCCCGACAATTCCGGATGTTCGCGATCGAAAAAACCATGAGTCGCAAAATGAAGTATCTGATACTTGCGAATGTCTGAGCTCATGACCTTTTCAGACGTGGCCTCAAAGCCCTCGGCGACCATTACTGTTCCGCGTGGCGCGGCTGCCAGGATCGCTTCGGCCTCGTCGCCGGAATGGGTCAAACGGTCCAGCGCGCCACCTCGTTGCAGATCCTCTAGTACTTCTTCCGCAGATTCATTCGCGTTCGCATTGGAAGCCGCACTCGCGATCGCGGGCGAGGACAGTCCCGCACTCGCTACACGGTCATCTTTCTGGCTGAAAACCGGATCCGCGATCACCGCGACTACATTGTCTGGTGAAGCAGTCTGGTCCATCTGACTCCGAATCGCAATCAGAGTCGAGACGGATGGCGACCTGGCGATCTCGTTTGTCATTACTAACGGCGACCAATCTGTTTGACCGCTTGTTTGCGTAACGGGTACCGGCAATATCTCGAATGGAAGATACTGTAACGCCCCCTGAGTTACTAAGAGGAGTTTCCGCGTTCCCAGTTGAGGGAAGACGGGGCCCAACAACATTTGACTCAGCTCTTTTGCTGCCTGTGGCCACAGTTTGTCCGCGGTTTCGATCCTCGCTTGATAGTCTTCATTGCTCTCTCCATCAACTCCCTGACGAGCGATAATCGAATCATAGACTTTCTTAGTGGCGTCCTCGATTGTTTTGCGGGCCGGCAACTCGTAAACATCCAGCGAGTTGACTGTTACCGCCCACAAGTAACTTCGCTCATCGCCGAGGTGAAATTCGAGCAGCAGGGTGTCAGTGTCGCGCAACTGACTCTGAATCTGTGTGAGCGACGCCGGAGCAAAACGCTCGAGCGAAAAGAGAGGCGACTGTTGCTGGCGCAACTGTGTTTGCACGTCCTGGTATTCGGAGCGCAACTCCATCCTTCGCTTCGCAATTTCGTCAAGCTCTTTCGAATCCTTCTTGCTTAACGAAAGCTCCAGCTCGTATTGGGCCAACGACCGCAATAATCCGGTCAGCTCCTTTTCACGTTCGAGCAGGTCCGCCGTGGCGCCTTGACGAAGGTTAGCGCGCGATTCGCTAAGAAGATCTAGCAGCGAACGCGCCCGGCTATTCTCACTGACTAAAAGAGCAGCAGCGGCAAAGCCTTCATTCGGGCGTGCGCGGTGAAGTTGCATTAGAATGTCTATACACAACGCGTAATACTTATGAGCACCGGCAAGATATGAAGCGCGGAACTCAGGACTGCCGACATTGGTTCGCACGTCTTCGCTCGTCTTGATGGCTTGCTGAATGAACGAAAGCGCAACTTCGTGATGACCAAGCTGCTCGTGCGCGCGCGAAAGATTGTAGAGCGCTGTCATCAAGATGCCTTTGTCGTCGATCTTCTCGGCCAGTGAGAGCGTGTGCTCACAGGTGTCCAATGCTTCCTGATTTTTGCCGGTGCGCAGAAGAAAATCGGCGTAGAGGTTCAGCGCCGTTGCTTCTCCATTCTGATCGCCGATGCTTTGGTAGAACTTTTGCAGTTTGCGGTATTGATTCGAAGTCTGCGCCGAATCTTGTTGAGACTCGTAAACGTTAGCGATTTCAGCGAGTGCATTGGCTTCTGTGCGACGTTTGTTGGCGGCACGGCTCAAGCTCAGGCAACGTTCCAAATTAACGAGCGCCCGATCGTACTGTTGCGTAAACCGGTGGACACGTCCGATCTGAAACGTGGTGACGGCTGCCAGGTCCAGAGCGCCGACCTCCTCGAATAGACGCAAAGCCTCCTGATACTTATCAAGCGCGAGTGAGAACTCATTGAGATTCTCATACGCCGTGGCCCAGACGTTGAGTGCTATCGCTTTGCTGTGACGATCGCCAATGGCGTCGAAGATCTCGATCGCCTCCCGCTGTAACTTGATCGTCTTGTCCGAGTCGATCTTTGAAGAATAAGTCAGACCGAGGATTGAAAGCGCGAGGGCTTCGCCAGATCGATCGTTAACGGAACGATATAGGTCCAGCGCTTGAGTAATCTCCGATCTGCCTTTTTCCAGAGCGCCTGCGCTTCCGGTCATGAAGCCGGTGAAGAGATGAACTCTCGCTTCACCTTTGGGGTAGTCTTTCAACAACTCGAGTGCGCGCTCAAACTGGCGTTTTGCTTCCAGCCAATTACCTTTCGCATAAAGGACCTCACCCAAATTGCTAAGCGCTTCGCCGTAGGCGATGCGGGCAGTGGACTTTTGATCGTAGTCAAAAAGCGCCAGTGCTTTAGTGACGTACGTTTCGGCGAGATCGTTCTTACCCGTGTAAGAGTAAAGACGGCCCATCTGGCT
This sequence comes from Pyrinomonadaceae bacterium, assembly GCA_035603895.1. Taxonomy (GTDB): domain Bacteria; phylum Acidobacteriota; class Blastocatellia; order Pyrinomonadales; family Pyrinomonadaceae; genus PSRF01. The sequence goes on along the minus strand of DATNJO010001000.1, from coordinate 8,569 downwards.
GAGCGCACTAGCTTGGGCTACGTGGTCCTTTGCCTTTGCAGCCAAACTGGCAGCGTTTTGATATTGCTTCAGGGCTTCGGGAAATTCGCTCAACAGGAAGTAAAGGTCGCCGGCTTTGAGTGCCGCCGACGAGGCGTTTGAAAAGTCGTGGGCCAAAGCCCATGCGTGGCTTGCCTTCTGATACTGCTCGATCGCCTGTCGAGCCGAAGCTGCGGTCCACTTTGACCTCAGATTCTCGGCAGCAGCCATCGCCGCTTGCGCTTCGCTGTTTGTCGCTGACTCGGTTTGCGCGTTCTCGTTCGTGGTCGAGCCTGAATCGGACACGGGCGAGAAAAATAGCGCAGCCACAATTAGAGGAACTGAGCCTGCGTAACGAAGCCGAAGCCTTTTGAACTTCCTGGTTGATGGCATTTGAGTTTCCTTAATGGAAACCGTTAACAGTGAGAACCTAACTTACGGAGAGCAATCGCGTAGACGGAATATTTTATTACCACGTAAACCGTGGAGATTCAATCACCCTCGGCAACGTCATTGAATCGCAAGAACAAAGATCGAGATACGCAAGAAGGTAGCCCAGACGAGCTACCTTCTTGTCATTGTGGGGCGGTTTGCCTAGCGTCCGTCGCGGACCGAGCTAGCAAGACGACGCTCCAGCCGGCCTGACTTCATCGAACCTTCGCGCCAATCGAGCAACGTACCAGCCCGGGTTCCGGGCGCTTTGGGACCACGTTTGCCGGCAGTGTTCTTTGTCATTCCTTGCAGTTTCATATTCGTTATCCTTTCTGGTTGTGGTGCGTTGGCGCCGCAAACGCCAACACACGGGTCTACTAAGCCGGGCGTAAATTCGTCACTCGATCGTATTACGCTTGCGGACCGGATTATTTCTGAACCAGGATCCGTGTGTTGGACCAGGTTAAGCTGAATGTTTCGAAAATATTGATGGGACCTGCGGCGGCGTCTTTCTTTTGTGGGAAAGGATCGTCTTCGTTGATTCCCTCGCGAACGAAGAGTTCGATCCCTTGAGTGCGCGGCATCCGCGTTAGTGCGAGTTCGGCTTTAGCGGATTCAAATGCTTCTCTGATCGATCTGCCGAAACCCAGTGCACGATAAAAGGCGCCCGCGAAAGCAACTCCCGCTTTGTCGCCGATTCCTTTGCCGGTGCCAACCGAGTAGTCGACTACCTGTGAGATCGAGCGAGCCTGTGCATTTGTGAAGCAGGCGTTGAGCAGAACCAGGCGAATGTGTTTGTTGTAGAGCGCAAAGACCTGCGCTAGACCGCGCTGATCGACTGTCTTGCCACGCCCTGCCGCTCCACCGAAAATGAGCTTCTGTCCTTTACTACCGTGCCCGCTGAAGTGAACGATGTGTGGTTGATAAAGTAACAAGAGCCGCTGCAGATCGATCGGTCTTGTCGCTACGTGTTTGTGCAGTTCGAATCGATCGCGGTATGGACCTTCCTGAATTCGTTCGAAGATCTCTCGGGCTTCTTCATCTACCAGAATGCGGCTGGTCGTCCACGGATTTGCTGACAGGAAAAGTATTCTTGTGTTTTCGATCATCTGTTTCCTCACCTTCAACTAAACAGGCGCAGGAAAGGACGGATGTCCTTCAGCATCGAAAACGATTTTTAGGGCTGGTAGGCTATGGCGAGAGCGAGGTCCTCGTTATCAATCATTTTTTGTGGTGTCTGTTTGCGTGCTGTGGCGTCCTGGACTTTGTGGCTGACGTAGCGGAAGAGTTCGCCCAGGGTCACCAAGCGGTCGCGGTTTTCGTCGGCGTCTCCCTTTAGTCCTTCGAGCAGATAATACGTAAACACTCCGTGACCGTTTCCCCACTCCACTGATTCGTTGGAAACCTCGTCTACGTCGCTGGAGGTAATGATGGCTCGTCCTTTTGCCTCATACAGCTTGCGCAAGCGGAGATGCGCGAGATTGTTGTCGAGGGAACGCACGCCCCTTGTCGAGACGCCCGCGCTATGGCAAGCGTCGAGCAGAAAAATGAGTTGTTTGGATTTCACATTACTATCGACGTAGCGGCGCAGCTCAGTCATCGAGATGGCCGTCTGCGACATATCTTCGTAGATCGTATCGTGCGTAATAAGGTAATAACTTCGCGGCGCGTTTGGATCAGCCGCGCCATGACCGGCAAAGAAGATCAGCAACACATCGTTCGCTTCTGCCCTGGATACGAAACTCGTCAGTGCTTCGCGGATTCTTGCGGTGGTCGCATCCTCGTTTGCGAGCAGCAGCATGTTGTCGCGAGAAAACTTACCGGCCTCGGACTTTTGCAGAAATTCGTAGAGCGCTCTTGCGTCAGCATCGGCGAACTCGAGATTCTTAATGCCGCTGCCGTTGTTCTGGTAACGGGAGACTCCGATTATCAAGGCGTACTTTCGTCCAAGAACCGGCCTTGGGCTGCGGTTTTCGCTAAGCACTGGAACAAATACCTGAGTGCGGGAGCCCAGTTTATCTTCGGCCTCGATAACGATCTGACTCGTGTTTGTATTGACCTGGATTGTCGTCTCGAAAGCCATATTCGTTTCGGTGACTGATAATCTAGTTAGCTCGCGCGTTTTTGTCTTAGGAACGGCCTTGAGCGCAAGGTCTCTGCCATCGACGGACACGCGCACGATATTTGTTGTGGTAGCGCTCGCAATGCCTTTGATCGACACTGTCGCGCTGTCCGTGCCTGGCGAAAGTTCGACTGCGCGAGCAGGTTCGATAAGAACAACCTTCGGCGGAACCTCATTTTTGGCGTTGGGTGACGGAAAAAATTTATAAGTAGCGTCGTCGTTCCAGTTTTCGGTGGCCGTCTTGATGATGAAACTCGTGTAGTAGTCACGGCCACGTCTGTTTTCAGCCCAAACCTCGACAGTGTTACGGCCGTTGGCAAATTGAAATCCGGGAAGCCGCTGAAGATCGAGCTTAACGATCTTTCCCCGCACACCGGCGACAACTTCAGCGATCGTCGCCGATGCGATTCCGTTGATGCTGGTTTTGATTGCGCCGTAGTCGATGCTGTCTGCAGCGGGATTGAGGACGTTTATCAGCACCCGGCTCACGCTCGATGAGGGAATAGTTATCTCCGATTGTGTTGACGAAAGCTGAAAGTCCGGGAGTTCCAATTCAAAAACAAGCGGAGGTCCCTCGGACCGCACTGGTGCGAACGGATCGAACGCGAACACGGTGAGAGTGATGAAGAGGACGAGAAGCAAAACTCTCGCCCTCCTCTTTTTTCGTTCGTTCATGGTTTCGGCGGCTGGTTTACAGGTATCGGTGATAGTGTTTGCGAGGCTGGCTCAACGCGCGGGATCTTTGGCGGAGATTGCGCGAGCGGATTGGTCTCGGCCGGATTGCTGCCTGTGCTCGCCTTGAACACTTCAACGACGTCGGGCGCCGTCCATGTCTTATCGCCCAGCAAACGCAAATAACCGTAAAGAATAGTGAGATTGGACGGTACGACCTGGTCGTTTCTAATCTCGAGCGCGCGTTTCTGGCCGTAGGTGGTTATATAACTCTTCAACGCGGCGATCGCCTCTGGATAATTGTTACTGTCCTTGCTATCCATCAGCATCAGCGCCCGGTGCAGTTCTGCGTCGGGAATCTCGTGACGAGTATCCAGACTCATCGCCTTGATCAAGGATTGCTGCGCCACTTCGAGCTCTTCCTTCGTCCGGCCCACTTGCTTCAAGACGCGCCCGTGATAATAGAGCGTGAGTGGGTCTTCTGAGCGAAGCGAATAGGCGTCTTGCAAGTTCTTCCTGGCCATTTGAAACATGTCGTGATGGAAAGCTTCGATACCGTTGTCGCGCTTCAGTTCGGCCATGATGAGATTAAACTCGGGGCCCAAACCCTTGATCTGACTACCCTGTAGTGCAGCTTGGTATTGCGCCTGCATGGAGCCCTCGATGAGTTTCTGCGCGTACTCGGCTCGTTCTCTCAGGCGCGAGCGGGCGCCGATAAAACCCAACTGCACTCGCATGTCTTTGATCGATTGCTGAGCGAGCGTGGCATATAGTTTCGGAACTTCCTTGATATCGAAGGACCTTCCGAGAGTGGCTTTCATAGCGAAATCGTCGGCCTCGTTCTCTTGAGCGACGTTCCAGTCCAGTTCGATCCGTTTGGAGTAGTAAGCACTAATCGCATAACCCGCGATGCCCGCGGTAATTCCACCTGTAGCCGCACCGTCTTTGCCTGAGATCGCCGCGCCAAGTCCAACGCCTGCGAGGGCCATCACACTCGCCCACATCATTCGTCTTCGTTCCTGCTTCCTGTTGTACTCCTCTTCGGCCAACTCGACCATAACCTTCGTGCGCCAGTGATCCTTGTAGACGTGGGCCACTTCGTGTGCCAGCACGTATACAAGTTGGGCCTCGTTGTCCAACAAAGAGACTAGACCGGTACTGAGCAAAACTGTTCCAGTCGAAAGCGTGTACGCCTGGGGAATCGGACTCACAAATATTTTGAAGGCGTAAAGCTTGTCGGAGTCTTCGGGAACAATCTGTTGGCCCAACCGATTGACATACTCCTGAATACGAGGATTTTCGTAGAGGTAGCGGCGAGACTCGACGGTCACTTCATCGTTGTCAGTTACCGAATACGCGCGCCTGCGGCCAACGTTGATGACAAATGCTTCGTACTGTTGCTTAGCCTGAAGGTCGCTATACCCTTTGTCTACTCCTTGCCTGAACTCCGGATCTTCAGCGTAAAGATCCTGGGCGAAATCGTTGAGGGTTCGATATTTCTTGTCTTCGTTAACACGCAACTTGGCCTCCTTGTCTTTCCTTTTCTCCTCCTTTTTCCTCAGCTTCTCTTCGCGCTCGCGAAGTTTCTTTTCTTCCGATGATTCCTCCTTCGATTTTTCCTGAGCACTACTCGCAGACGGTTGCTGAGCAAGTGCGATCAGTTGTGGTGTGGGTAAGACAAAAACAAACGCGAGCAATAAAGCCACAGCTTGCAAGGGGCGAATTTTCATTGGGTGAGTTCTCCTGAGTTGAGTTGTTGAGTGAATGGTAACGGCGTTCGGCTGATTGAAGGCCGTCAATTTCGCGCGAAGTTGTTGTAGAGAGCCACGATGAGAAGCGCTTCGACGTCGGTGTTGGAACGGCCGCGGAAGTTTTGATTCTTCTCTCCGATCTTGAGGTGAAAGGCCTTTTTGGAAATGCGATTCCGCTTGAACTCCTGTATCTCGCTGAAGTTCAACTTAAAGCCATGATCGCCTTCGATGGGTACAAACTCGACCTTGTTGCGGCGCAGATGAAGCCACCCACGACAGTAATCAACTACGTCGTCGGTGTTCATCGACTCATGTGAGTGGTTAACGAAAAAAGTCGCACCGCCACCGGCTTTGAAAGCTATCTCAAACTCTCGCTGCGCTCTTCCAAAATCCAGCGTCTGGTAAAGGTTCGCGGTCGCCATGTAAGTCAGCGCTTCCGTGTTACGAGGTTCGGTCTCGAGAATTTGTTCGAGTTGAGTGATCGCATCGTTGTATTTTTGACGGTAAATGAGGTTCAGCGCGGTGCTCGTGGATAATTGAGCATTCTGTGCGCTGCCGCGAGTTGCGGATGGAAGCGAAGCGATTAGCAATCCAAATGCGATCAATACGTAAAAGCTGCGGATCATATCGACACCTATCTGACGTACGAGAGCATGAGGTTGAAGAGAAGCCCGTCGTTGTTCCTGGGACTCACAACAATAATTGTTTGCGGCGAGGGATCTGCGCGTGTCAGATCTCTCGCTTTCCTGCGAGAAGCGGCTTGCCGCTCTGCGTCAGTGCGCGGTTGGCCCACGCCATCATTCATCTCAAACCGTTGGGCCAACCCACCCCACTTTGTCTCCCAGTCAATTAGCTGGCTGTGCGAAATCAGTAGTGGCTCATCGGTGAGTGATAAAGGGAGTTGCTCGGCTGTCACGAGAACAGTGAGCAGTTCGCCCGTTTGCCTCGTGCCTGGACTCGCGCGGAACGGCGGTTGATCTTCTGCCGGAAGATCGATCAGTTTTCCGGCTGCGAGGCTGTTGTCTTCGCCGTGAAACGGAAAGATTAGCTTTGTAGCACCGTAACTACCATCCGTTAACAAATCCCGATTGAAGACGTAAAGATAACCGGCGCGCGGTGATTCGAAGCTCAATCGAATGAGGTCGCCGTCATGGAATCTCGTGTCGGCGGCAACGCGTTTGGATATCCATTGCCACTCACCGTTTGCGCTTGTGAGCGTGGTTCCAAAAACGCGCTCCAGCTTCCAAACTGTCAAACCAACTCGCACCGCGTTTGGACCAAACGGTTGAACGATCGGAGTTACAGATGTGTACTTCGGCGAGGGCCGGCCGGCGTGGCCTGACGTTTTCACCGGCTTTTTCGATTCACGCCGCGCCTTTTTAAACTCATCTTTAAAGTCGTCGGAAACAACGCCGCGCTTCGTTTGCGGCGGAGTTGCAGAAACCAGAAGTTCAAAGGTAAAAGCCATCACGAAGACAAGAACAACACAAAGCACTCGCATTACGAATGGCATCCTCATCGGTGTTCGAACTCCACTTGCTTAATCAATAGATCGCCTGTGCCACGCACGGTCACCATCTGTTTATCCTTATCTCTTGTGCTTCTGGTTCTAGCTTCCGGGTGCTTCGTTAACAGAAATTGTTTCACTGTCATCAGCATCTGGCCCGTCAGTGCTCCCTTGGGATGTTTGAAAGCTTCGGCTTTGGCGGCCTCCAGTTCACTGATTGGGTTGGTGGACCAAACAATCCAAAAGTTCTCGGTGCCTGCGGGCTCGGTAAAAGTGTTCCAATTGGTGCTCACGAGCTGATTTGTCTTAAGCGTCGCGGAACCATCGTTTGTCGCAGGTGTTGGATAGATGATCGTGAAACTCGTGCCGTCAGGCGCCGGTGGTCCTTCATTGAACAGGTAGAGATAACCACCGTCGGGACTCTGAACGTTGAGGCGAAACTTGTAACCGGTTTCGAAGACTACATCTCCAATCGACAGGAAAGGCTCCTGATACGGCTTGTCGTCGCGCATCTTTTGCACGGTCAGGAAATACGTAAATGCGTGCGAAGGGCCAGAGACTACACTCGGCGGTTGGTCGATCTGACTGTATTTGTAGACGCCATACATCACACCCGCGCTCAACAGAACCAGTAAAACAGCAGCGGCAACCTTGTTGCGGATGGACCAGATCCCTGTGGAGCCGGGCTTGTCAGTAGACTGAGGCGATGGATCGCTGGAAGTTTGCACCCGCGAACGTGGCGGCATTTCGCCATCGTTCACTAGTGCGCGTGCAAGACTATCGCCAAACTCAGTCGCGCTTTGATATCGAGCTTCCGGTGCAAACGACAACGCCCGCAGAATTATTGCTTGCGCTTCACTCGACAAGTTGGCCCGTAAATCGATCGGTTTTACGCGCACGCCAGCGCGATGCATCTCCAGTAATTGCGGCGCTGAAGCGGGATTAAACGGCCGCCGGCCCGTGACCATTTCATAAGCAATCACGGCCATCGAATAGATGTCGCTCGCAGCCGTGATTCGCTCACCACCGCGCAACTGCTCGGGCGACATGTACAGCACCGTTCCAACCGCCATATCGTTGGCCGTACTGGGTGCGACTACGGAGTCTTTTACTTTGGCGATACCGAAATCGACGACCTTGACCAGCTCCGCGCTCTTGAGAACCTGAAGCATGATGTTTTCCGGTTTCAAGTCGCGATGAAAGATTCTTTTTTCGTGAACATCCTCGAGCGCTGCGCCGATCTGCTGAAGAATCAATGCCGCGCGTTCGAACTCCATTCCCTCACTCGAAATCTCAGATCGAAGCGTCCGGCCACTGACGTACTGCATCACCAGATAAAGCTTGCCATCATCCAGCTTGCCGGCGCCGAGAACACTGACCACACCGGGATGATCGATACGTGCGAGCGCTTCGACTTCCTGCCTGAACTTTCTCACGACGTACGCATCCCGCAGCGAAGTCTGCAAGAGAACCTTGATGACGACACGACGGTTGTGAAGACTCAGATCGCGCGCCAGATAAACTTTGCCCATGCCGCCGTGGCCCAATTCACTTTCGACCAGGTAGCGGCCGTCGATTGTGGTTCCGGGAAGATTATCGAGCAGTGAAGAAGCAGCGTCCTCTGCGTCGTTACGATTCTTGTTCGCAAATAGTCGCAGACCTAACCGAAAGACAGGTGCTTCGAGAAAACTACCCGACGACTCGTCAGCTTCGATAAGCGAGTTAACTTCGCGGGAGAGGATCGGATCGTGTTCGCAGGCGCTCGTGACGAACGCGCTACGCTCAGATTGTTCCAGCGGCAAGGTTGAATAGTAAATTTCCTGAACGCGATCCCACAGCGGGCGCTCCATTCGAATTTTCTCCTCGGGTGGGGCTTGAGCGAGGCGAGGCTTCGCCTATGCCGGAATCGCACGCGACTCCGCCTCGTCTGAAATACATAGGTAATGGTTTCAGGTGCCACTTCATTACCTGATTGATCTTTCCGTAGGCCCGGCGCAGCAGTTTTTTCGCGATAATCCGTGAATTTGCTGATAAGATTCCTCCCGTTTTTCAATCCTTACACACAAG
>DATNJO010000999.1:0-2440 GCA_035603895.1 Pyrinomonadaceae bacterium | reverse complement strand
GTAGCCCTCGATGATTCACAATTGAAGGAGCTGGTAGTCGGGAAAACCATGGCGGTGCGGAATACGGTTACGGGCCAGCGTTTCGAGGTCTCGTATGGGATAGATGGTCGTCGCACCATCACACACATCACTGCACCGCGTCATGTGGATCAGATCGGCGACTTGTTGCCCGGCGCAGTGAAGTCGCCTGCTGAATACCGAATCGTCAACGGACGCATCGCGACCAAAATTGGCGAGACGCCCTTCGATCTAGTCGTCTTTAAATCAGGCAACAAGTACGTTGCTGCGCGGACTGCTGAATTCGGCTACGTCAATTACGAGGTCGCAGAAGTTCGAAGAGAATCTGTAGCACGGCGATAGCGACAAGGAGTACGCCAGCATGAGCACCTCAGTATCTGCCATGGTCCAGGGACTGCGCGAGCCGTTAGTTCACTTTCTATTGATCGGCATCGGATTGTTCGTCGTCTATAGCGTGTTTAGTTCAGCCGGGAACCAGTCAAACTCGAATCGAATCCAGTTAACGGCCGATGACATAAAGTTATTGCAAATAACCTGGATGGCCCAGTGGCAACGTGCTCCGACTCCCGATGAAATGCGTGGCCTGATCGAGACCCGAGTCCGGCAGGAGGTTCTCTACCGCGAGGCGCTGACAATGGGTCTCGACCAGAATGATGAAATCATCAAAAGACGTTTGGCCCAGAAGATGGAATTCCTCGCTGAAGATGTCTCAACAATCGGTACGCCCACGCCGGAAGAACTCAAAGCATGGTTTGAGCAAAACTCAGCGAGGTTTGCGTTGCCGGGCCGGCTGACTTTTCGCCACCTCTATTTTTCACCTGACAAGCGGGGCCAGCAGGCCAAACACGACGCCGAGCAGGCTTTACAAAGTCTCTCTGCCGTGTCGCGTGTTGGAGATCAATTCGTCGATCAGGATTACTTTACCGACGTCTCGCCGGATGCTGTGGCCAGGGTTTTTGGAACCGCATTTTCTGAGTCGCTGTTCAAAATGAAATCCAGCCAGAGTTGGCAGGGACCAGTGGAGTCAGGATTGGGATGGCACCTGGTTTGGATCGAGACGATCACTCCGGGTCGCATACCGCCGTTTGAAGAAGTAAATCCCGAACAGCTCAAGTCTGAATGGATCAGTGAAAAGCGTGAAGAGACAAAGCGAAAAGCTTTTGCAGACATCAGGAAACGGTATGAAATTGCTCTTCCATAATAAAAGCCTATTTCTTGTCCTGGCCCTGCTGTTGCCGCTTGCTTCGGTTCAGGCGCATGAATCGCGTCCAGCATATCTCGAGATCAAGCAAACATCTGACACTCGCTACAACGTTTTATGGCGAACGCCTGTCAACTCCGGAATGCGCTTGCCCGTGGCGCTGAGATTTCCGGACGAGGTGCGAAATGTAACTGAACCACTAGTGCAGGAGCTGAGCGATTCTTTAATCGAACGCCGCCTGATCGAGGTGAACGGATTCGTGGGGAAGCGAGTAGAGATCCTCGGATTGCAGACCACGATCATTGAAGTCCTGGTACGACTGGAACGACTTGATGGCACAACTCAAGTAACTCGACTGACGCCGTCGTCTCCGTCATTTGTGGTCGAAGCTTTACCCGGAACATCGCAGGTAGCCGCCGCATACCTGGGTCTCGGCATGGAACACATTCTCAGCGGTATCGACCACCTTCTCTATATCCTCGCGATGCTGATGCTTGTCAAAGGATGGCGGCGCGTGATTCTCACCATGAGCGCCTTCACTGCGACCCACAGCTTGACGCTTACCGCTGCCGCACTCGGTTGGGTTCATGTGCCGCAAGCCCCGGTTGAGGCGTGCATTGCACTGAGTATTTTATTTGTCACGAGTGAAATTGTGCGGGCGCGTCAGGGCCACTCGGGCCTCACTGAACGTTGGCCCTGGGTTGTCTCGTTTACATTCGGATTGCTACACGGCTTCGGCTTTGCCGGTGCACTTAGCGAAGTTGGACTGCCACAGAAGGATATTCCGGTGGCGTTGTTGTTCTTTAATCTCGGCGTCGAAGCCGGCCAGCTTCTTTTCATTCTTTCAATCTTCGGAATCGTGATGCTGGCGCGACAAGCGACGCGTCGCCTGCGGATTCCAAAACTGTCCTGGGCGTGGCGCGTGCCAACCTACGCTATCGGCGCCGTCGCAGCGTTCTGGTTTATTCAACGCACTTTGGCAATCATTTAAGCGGGATATTTGCCGCGTCTTGGTGATGAAGCCATGAACTCTCACCTGATTGCATTGCTCGCATGTGCCAGCATCTTCGTAGCTTCGTTGGTGGGAATGTGGCTGCGCAAGGTGCTTCCTGATCAGCATCTCAACGCTGAAACGAAGGAGTGCGTGCGAGTCGGAATGGGATTGGTGGCGACAATGACCGCGCTGCTGCTAGGCCTACTCATCGCGTCAGCAAAGGGTAC
>DATNJO010000998.1:0-5863 GCA_035603895.1 Pyrinomonadaceae bacterium | reverse complement strand
GGGCCGCGCCTCCGTCGATCCGGGGTTATTCTACCGATTCCGCTTCCACGCGAACGTTGAGTTTATCTGCATCGACACGTCAATCGAGCCGCACGTATTTTCCAAGCGGCTTTTCGATCACCCCAAGCATCAGGAGTTTTTCAAGACGGCATTGCCTGCTGCGGCCGCCGGTTCGCCTATGTGGCGTATCCCGTTTTGCCATCATCCACCATTCAGCGCCGGGCCAGACCATCACAACACTGATGGCATGGAGGATCTGGTCCAACGGTTTAAGAGTGCCGGTGTCAAGGTCGTTTTCAGCGGCCATCAACATCACTTGCAGCTTAACCGAATGAACGGCATCGACTATTTAATCTCAGGCGCTGCAGGAAAGGTTAGTAAGGATGAGCCTGACGAGTTTGAAGACGCAGGTACTGTCTGCTGGTCGCCAACGTGTCACTTCCTGTTAGTTACAGTTGAAGGAAGGCGTATGACAATTCGAGCTATTGGAGCGCTAAACGGAGCCGGTAATCTAGTTGATATTCCGAGGAAGGCACCCAGCGGCAGCAATTTTTCGGAGCCGATGGTTATTAACCTTCCATAGCATAATCCATTGCGTCTCGCCATCTTGTGCGTTATTGGCGTAACTACTATAAACGCAACAAGCGATCGACTCGGACGGTCAGTCCGATGTTGCATGCTCCAGTTCCGCTTTAAGACCCGAGGCGGTCAAGCACATCTGGTCCATCCTCTTTCCATCGTTACGCCCAGATCGACGTGAATGAACCAAAATCGAGGGACAACGCAAATAGCTGTAGCAGACGAAGTTGAAAGTGGTGCCGGGAGTCGAACCCGCACGTCCTGCATGGACAACGGATTTTAAGTCTTTTACAGTCATTTTCAATAAGTTTCGGCCTGTATCCGTCAGTGCGATTAGGTTGATAAATTCTAATACTCATCAACCGTTGTGTATGGTTGTCTATGCGTCTGATCGGTTGTCTTGGCCCACATTTGGCACACAGGCTGTTTTTTACACAGGGCGCCCCTTCTTTTCATCTAATAGGCCCATGTGCTTATCCGAACGCCAATTTTCTGCAAGGTTCGCATTATATAAGTAAGTGCGTTCCCATGAATCGTTACATCGTGCCCGTCGAGCCAATTTTCGGCTTGAATTAGTTCGCAAGTTCTCTCACACCGCAAACGGTCTAGGTTACGCATAAAGTGAGTTGCAGAGACTTGAATCATTTTCATTTACAGCGCAGAGTTGTCCGTACTAGCGAACTCATTGAGCGCGAATACTTTGTTCGAGAAGTTTGCGGCATCTACAGCAAGTCTAAAGACTCTTAATTGAACAACCCAAAAACAGGCATCTCATTCCAAAAAGCAATTTTGTATTGGCAACGCGGTGCCGGGATTTGCCATGCCCGGAGGGCCGAGGTTAGTCCTGGCGTTGCGTCGCCCGTCTCGGCGGGATGCGCAATGCCGTGCTTTCGTTCTTTGCCATTGCGCAGTCGGATCGTTGAGAATGCGCGGCATGGATTGGACACAGATTAGCCTCGCCTCGATCATCACCTTTATAGTTACTTGGCTTGCTAGACCTTACTTCGGTTCTTATCTAAACAAGAAGGGTGAGAATCGTGCGCTACATGAAGACCTAGACAAGATCCACAGACAGTTAGAACGCATCAAAAGCGAATTCTCTCTCAAGCTTGATTTTTATAAGGTGGTCTATCCTGAAAAGGTGAAAGCGGCGCTTGACCTTCACAATCTCGCGGCCAAACTATTCATGGATATACCCGCCTATTATGTTGGCGCACAAGAACGACAACGCGCTATGGAGCTTGAGGCAGATGCGGGTGTCATGCTTTGGCGAGCTAAATCGTATGAGTTCCTGCTAGGAGAAGAAGTTGTAAGGCTGACACGCGAATACAGAATGATTTGCATAACAGTGTTTTTGATGGAAAGAGAATTTCGCTCCCGTGAAGTTCCTCCTGTAAGCCACGGTGACATTTGGGCGCATGAAGCAAGCTACAAGGAGTTGTCAAACGCCTTACGGAAGATACTTCATCTTGATACCTTAGATGGTCTAATGTCATCATTCAGTACTGGTGCCGATAATCAAACCCTTGTTCAGAGCTTACAATCTAGGCACAAGGATTAAGTGCATCAGTTTTATGAGCATTGAAGATTCAATTAACTTGGATGAGCTTGTTGTCATAGGGCTAGAGCCGACAACGTGGTATAGGTTCGCCAAACTACAGATTGATTTGCTGCGGACTCATGTGCAAGGTCTTGAAAAGCAAATTGACGAATCAATAAAGGCCTATGAAAAGGAAAGGATTGCGACAGAGGTCGTGCATTACGAAGATGAGTATCCAGTCGTGATCCTTGAAGAGCATCGAGGGATTGAGAGTACTCCTAACGATCTGGAAGAGATTTTTGAGTACTACTTTCCCAATCTGCAACGCAGAAGTACGTTGATAACTTTGTTTTCATTCTTGGAGCATCAACTCGATCAACTATGTGAGTTATTTGCCAGTACACGACAATTGACGATTGTTCATACGGATTTGAAGGACAAGGGTATTGATCGGTCACGACGCTATTTAATAAAAGTCGTATGTCTGCCACTGGACGATAGTTCAGCCGCTTGGCAGGAAATCAAGCGAATTCAACGCGTAAGAAATATCGTTGTTCACAATGATGCTAAATTGGTTGACAACGAAGTCATCAAATACGTGGATCAGGCAAAGTATTTGTCTCGTAAATCAAACTGGGAGGATAAAGCTGATGAGGTGAACATACTGGAGGGCTATTTGACTCACGTACTCGACACTTTTGATTTGCATTGTAGCGATTTGAACAAGGTCATAAGCAACTAAATCAGCGGTAGATCAAGATCATCATCCACGATTTGCTCAAGCCGAACATTCACCACGCGAGCATAAGCAAGTAAGACCCTAATCGTCGGTTCGCTTTTATTCCGTTCGTAATTCGAGATATTCCTGTAAGGCAACTCGATCCCGAGCCGCTTTACCATTTCGTTTTGAGACAGGCCCAACGCAGTGCGAATCTGCAAATAACTTTTCTGCTAGTCGTTTTGGCCGGCGTCGTGCATGTGTAAACCTCCCGCGATTACACCCACGAGTTCCTAGAAATTCCGGCTTCACTTCCGCGAGATGTCATACGCGGCCATCTCGTTTGCGTTGCGCACGAGGAGGCGGCCGTCGGCGATGGCGGGGTAGTTCCAGGTTTGACCTGACAGGGCCTGGAAACGCGCCACTTCGGTGTATTGATCGGGTGTGGCTTTGACCAAAGCCAAATCGCCCGTGTCGCTCGTAAGGATCAGATGACCACTCGCTAAGAGCACCTGTCCGTAGCCGTAGCGGCCGCCTTTCCACTTGCGCTCGCCCGTGTTCACGTCGAGGCACGTGAGGATTCCTTCGTCCAGTCCGTAAACGTGACCGTTATGAAGAACAGAGCTGTTGAACTTGTTCTTCATGTTGATGTTTTCCCAAATGGTCGTGGCGGTGAAACTATCGCTACTTCCCTTCACTTCCACCAGCGCCGCGCCCTTGCCGTAACCCGACGAAATAAAGAAACGATTCTTGTCGACCACGATTGGCTGGGAAACATTGATGCCGTTACTGGTGTCCCACGCATAACTCCAAAGCACCGCACCGCTCTCAGGCACGAGCCCCACAACGCGCGACGAACTAACGACCATGATCTGACGACGGCCCGCAAGCTCCACCAGCATCGGTGAAACGTACGCCTGCGTGTCGTTGAGCACTTTCCAAACCGTCGCCCCAGTATTCTTGTTGTAAGCAACAACAGATTTATTGGGTGCACCACCCGGAAGCACGATCACTTTGTCGTCGACGACGAGCGGCGACGCGGCCATGGCCCACGGAAGATTGTGCGCCTGATTGTCGGAGAGAATGTTTTTGCCCCAGATGACGCTACCGCTGTTCGCGTCGAGACAACGCAGTTCGCCAGTGGCGCCGAGCGCGTAGATTCGGCCATTGTCCCACGTCGGCGTGGCGCGTGGACCATCGCCGGTTGAATCGGCGTAAAGCGCGTTCCATGCTTGTGTCCAAAGCTCACGGCCAGTCCCGACGTCGTAAGCCGCGGCAACTTCCTGTCCACGTCGTTGCTCGATCGTGTAGGCGCGTCCGTCCGCGACTGTAAACGACGCGTAACCGACACCGATCGGCTGTTTCCAGACGGGAGCCAAGCCGCCGGACGGCCAGCTTGTTAACACCGGCGTCGCCTCGTAATTGCCATCGCGTTTTGGACCACGGAAAGCGGTCCAGTAGTTTCGTCCCGCGACGGGTGCGGGCGCGGCTGTTTCCGACGGTGAGGCACCGGGACTAGCTGCCGCAACTGGACTAGCAGTTGCGGCAGCCACCGGAGCCGGGGCTTGCGCAGCTTGTTGCTGACGGTGTTGTTCGAGCGCCGCGTAGTGATCCTCGTTCGAGAGCGAGCGGCTGCGGAGAAACAGTAAAACTCCAGCCACTACCGCGAGACCCACAACTACGCAAAGAGCGATGAAAACCGTCCGTGACTTATACCACGGCGCACTTTTACCCGGCTCAAACATAGACACCTCGTAATGAAGTCAATAGCCACAAAGAAGCACAAGATATAGTTTGTGCTTCTTTGTGGTTACTTCTTAGACGCTCCGGAGGCGGAAATGTTTCCACCCGTTTAACTGCCGATGCAATAAAGGTTCTTCTCACCGCGAATGAAGATGCGGCCATCGGCAATCGCAGGCGAAGCGTAAACCGGTTCGCCGACAGAATTCGTCGCCAGCACTTCGTGCTTCGGCCCGGCTTTCACGATAAACGTGTCGCCGTCTTCACTGGTCATCAAAATCTTTCCTTCGAAAGCCACCGGCGAGGCAGTGAACGTAGCGGGAATCGGAATGCGTCCGCCTTCGTACTTGACCTCACCAGTCTTAGCGTCGATGCAGGTAAGAATCCCGCGATCGGTTGTCAGGTAAAGGTAGTCGCCGTAAAGAATCGGCGACGGCACATACGCCGTGCCTTTCGCATACTTCCACGGAACGCTTGGCGTGCCAGTCAAATCGCCACTGCCACCGAGTTTGATCGCCATCGCGACCTTCGCTGGAAATCCAGCCACTAAAAACACCATCTCGTTGTTCGCCACGGGCGACGGTATCGCATTGCTCTCGACGCCTTTGTGATGCCATAACTCTTTGCCGGTCGCCGGATCGTAAGAGATCACTGTCTCAGTACCGCTCGTGATCAACTCCGAACGCGTCGCGGTTTTCACCAGCAACGGTGTCGACCAACTGACCTGAACCTTGCGCGGCGTGCGCCATGCTTCCTTGCCCGTTTTCTTGTCCAACGCGACGATGAACGATGCTTCGCCGTTATCCTCGTCACACTGAACGATCACCAGGTTGTTGAAAAGAATCGGCGATGTGCCCGTGCCCATGCCGACAGTTCCGAGATTGCCCAGTTGAGCTTTCCATGCGAGCTTGCCGTTGAAGTCGTACGCGTAAAGACCTTCAGTGCCAAAGAACGCGTAAACCATCTTGCCGTCGGTCGCGGGAGTCGAGGCGGCGTAGGAACTCTTGCGGTGACGATTGTCGTAGGGTGTGCCTTCCCACGCGAGTGCTTCCCAAACGATCTTGCCCGTCTCGCGATTCAAAGCGATCACTTTGAACTGGTGTTTTTTATCCGCGCCAATGCTGTCCGGATGAAGAAACTCTTTGTCTCCGGCCATGTGCTTCACAGCCTTCGCGCCCGGCACCACATCGCCTTCAACCGCGGTCGTTACAAATATGCGATTGCCCCAGACGATCGGCGACGAGTGTCCCCGTCCGGGGATCGCGGCTTTCCATTTAATGTTTGTA
>DATNJO010000997.1:0-3758 GCA_035603895.1 Pyrinomonadaceae bacterium | reverse complement strand
AACTCACAGCGATCCAGCGAATACCGCGCGACGGCGACCTGCCACTCTCATTTTCGCAACAGCGAATGTGGTTCTTCGAACGGCTCTCCAATGGCACCAACGCATTCAATATCGCCCTCGGCGTGAGATTCAAAGGACAATTGAACGTGCCTGCACTGGAGCAAACGTTTAGCGAGATCATTCGCCGTCACGAGGCTCTGCGAACACTCTTTCGCGAATCAAATGGGACGCCGGTACAGATAATTCAACCGCCGCCGAGATTCAAACTGCCTGTCGTCGAGCTGAGCACACTGTCGCCTGAAGAACGCGAGCGGGAAGCAGCGGGTATCGCCCGTGCAGAGACACTGCGCCGATTCGATCTCACGAAGGGACCACTCGTCAGGCCGTCACTACTGCGAATGAGCGACGACGATCACATCGTGATCTGCACGATGCATCACATCATCGGCGACGGGCAGTCGTTTGAAGTCGTGATGGCGGAAATGAGTCAGCTCTATTCATACTTCAATCAGGGTCAACCGTCACCGCTGGCAGAGTTAACGATTCAATACGTCGACTATGCAGCGTGGCAACAACAGCGCATAGAAGGCGAAGAACTCGAGAAGCGGTTGACCTATTGGCGGAAACAGTTAGCCGACATGCCAGAGCGACTCAACCTGCCGTTGGCGCGGCCGCGTCCTAAAGTGCAGCAGTTTGGCGGTGCGGATTTGGATGTAAGTTTATCCGCCGAGTTGACGGGAGCACTCAAGGAATTGAGCCACCGCGAGGGTCTGACGCTCTTCATGACGATGCTCTCTGCTTACGTTTTGCTGCTGAACCAGTACACCGACGATAACGACATCGTCGTGGGCACGGTCCATGCCAATCGCGAGCGTGTCGAAGCAGAGCAGGTGATCGGCATTCTCGCCAATACGCTCGTGTTGCGAATCGATCTCTCTGAAGCAAAGACGGTCAAAGACGTGATGCGGCAAGTCAGACAGGTTTGTCTTGACGCTTATAGCTACCAGGTATGGCCGGAGTTGCTTCGTGAAGATCTCGCCAAACGAGGCGAGGAGCGCGGAAGATTGTTTGACGTATGGTTCCAGTTGGAGAAAACACCGAAGGAACAGCTTGACCTGAACGGACTGGAGACGAGTTTGTACATCGAAGCAAAGGAAGTCACCAGATTCGAACTGGCACTCGCGTTGGGCGAGCTTGAAGACAGGATGATCGGCAAGCTTACCTACGACGACCGCATCTTCACCGCGCAAACAACCACGCAGATGCTGGAAGACTACTTCAGTTTACTCAAACTCATCATTGCCGAGCCCGATAAGGATCTTTCAGCCATCTCTCTGGCTCCGCTCGCGACTGGTGTCAGCGCGGGTATGGAGGTCTAAATCACACAAAGGCGCTATTTCGGTTCGAACCGCCGAAGGGGCTAAACGCCGGGAGGCGCTGCTTCAGTTCGAAAACGCCGGGAAGCGCTGCTTCAATTCAAACGCCGGGAGGCGCTGCTTCAGTTCGAAAAACGCCGAAGGCGTTGACTAATTTCAGCCCAGGGTTGCTCCCAACCCTGGGAACCAACATCAATAAGGCTTACGAACGCTGAAAGCGTTGGCGAACGATGCGCAAGATTCGCCAACCCTTTCAGGGTTTAAATACTCTTGATTTCTGATCCCAAGGTTGTCACAAGCTCCAACCTTGGGCTGAAATTAGCGAACGCCTTCGGCGTATTCAAGCTGAAGCAACACCTTCGGCGTATCAAGCTGAACCAACACCTTAGGCATACACAAGCTCAACCATCGCCTTCGGCGTATTAAAACTAAACCCGTTAGACACAAAGGCACAAAGTCATGATTAAGACGGGTCTTGTGGATCCAGAACGGAGTGTTCCGTTTGTAATCGAATACGAGTCAAACAACGGGCGTCCTGAATCAGGATTGTTGCCCTCGTGGTACAAGGACAATTCGGACTTCGTAGAGCAAAAGCTACTCGAGCATGGCGCGATCCTCTTTCGCGGCTTCGACATCAACACGCCCGGTTCATTTGCAAGACTCACCAGATCGATCGCGCCTGGCCTCGCAGACTGCCTCGACGACAATGGACCACGCACAAAGATCACTTCCGGGATTTACACCTCAACTGAATACCCGGCCGAGTATCAACTCTCGATGCACAGCGAGTATGCTTACTCGCACAAGTTTCCCGCGCGCCTCTATTTCTGCTGTGTTGTCGAACCCGGTCAGGGTGGCGCGACTCCGCTCGCCGACAACCGCCGCATCCTCAAGAAACTCGATCCTGCGATCGTCGAAGAATTTAAGACCAAGCGAATTAAGTACGTGCGCAATCTTCATGCGAGTAGCGGCTTCGGCTTGTCCTGGCAGGCAGCTTTTCAAACTACGGATCGGTCAGTGGTTGAAAAGTATTGTCAGGACATGTCGATCGATTACGAGTGGAAAGCCGACGGCGGGTTGCGGCTCGAAAACACATTCGACAGCGTTATCACTCATCCCCGCACCGGTGAAGAAGTTTGGTTCAACCAGGCGCCGCAATTTCATCCTTCTGACTATCCCAAGCACATCTTTGAGTCGTTACTTGATTCCTATCGCGGCAACGAACACGAGCTGCCGCAGACGTCCTTCTTCGGCGACGACAGCCCAATCGATGTCGACTCTCTGAAGCACATTCGCGAAACCATGTTCAGCGAGGCGACGGTTAATCCGTGGCGCCAGGGCGATGTGGTGATGATCGATAACGTGCTCGTGTGTCATGGACGCATGCCTTACTCAGGCCCGCGAAAAATATTACTGGCGATGTCGAATAACTAAGATGAGTCACGAGAGCGTGCAAGAAATGTTCAGCCGCACGGCGGCGCAGTTTGGATCGCAGATCGCGATCGACCGCGCCGGCCGCCGGGTCACCTACGCGAGTTTGGAAGCGGAGTCGAACCGGCTCGCGAACTTCCTGATTGAAGGTGGCGCGGGCAAGGGCACGATGGTTGGTCTGTTGACTGACGATCCTGTGTCGATCATCACGGGCATTCTGGGAGTGCTAAAAGCCGGTGCTGTATTTGTGCCGCTCGATCCGACGTTCCCGGAGGGACGGTTGCGCGTGATGAGCGAGCAGGTGGATCCGCAATGGTTTGTGAGTGAACAGAAGCACCTGGAGAAGCTCAACGAACTGAGTTGGAGCAGTGCGCGGGTCCTTTGCCTCGACGACGCGAGTTATCAGGAATACGCGAATACAAATGCGCCAGGAATCCCGAGCGATCCTGATGCGCCGTGTTCGATTTACTTCACCTCCGGTTCGACTGGCAAACCCAAAGCGATTCTCGGCCGCTTGAAAGGGATCGATCATTTCATGCGTTGGGAGATCGAGGCGGTGGGCGCTGGACCAGGCACCCGCGTGAGCCAACTAGCGTCGCCATCGTTCGATGGGTTTTTGAAGGATGCGTTCGTGCCACTGTGTTCGGGTGGAACCGTTTGTCCGCCTGTGAGTCGTGATGTAGTGCTCGATCCGGGATGTTTGGCCGACTGGTTGGACACCGAAGAAATCGAGGTGTTGCACTGCGTGCCTTCGGTGTTTCGGGCCGTGCTAAACCAGCCGATTGACGGCCGCTACTACGCCGCAATGAAGAGCGTCGTGCTAACAGGCGAACCGCTGCACCCGGCCGATGTGAAGCGCTGGATGGATCTGTTTGGCGAACGCATCAAGCTCTTCAACATCTATGGGACTACTGAGACGTCCTTGTCGAAGCTTGCTTATGAGGTGAAAGC
>DATNJO010000996.1:0-3183 GCA_035603895.1 Pyrinomonadaceae bacterium | reverse complement strand
ACTAACACCATTTGCTGCCGAGCGAGACAGGTCAGCATCGGCAACGAGCAACTCCGAACGGGCTTTTAAGTGCGCGTGAAGCTTCTCGGCTACGAGTCGCCCGAAGTCAGTAGAACCGAAATCCAATACACTGATGCTCGTACGCGCGTAAGAGTTCCCCGCGAACAGAAACAATACAAAGATCGCACAAACTAAACGCTTCATCCCGTAGTTCGTTCGACAGTTCGTTTTTGCGCCCCGGCACGATGATACAGTTCATAAACTTCAGTCTTCACTTCTGCCGGGAAACAGATGCGATGTAGTTCGTAAGGTTGCTGAAGTCCTCTGACCACGTTGCTCACTTCACTGATCTCTCTGATCTGCGGCGACGCGTAACCACTCTCCACGTAGATGTGCGTTTTGGGTTCCGCCTTCTCGGCCGCGTAGTAGTTGTAGTAAGGCAGATCGCTCGCGCGGTCTTCGACAAAGTAGTACTCAGGATCGAAACCGGCCTGCTCGACGATCTTTCTCGCTCCTAAAAGAAACTCCGACTGCTGATCGTGTGGCATGTCGAGATCGATCGCTTTGAACAAACTACGCGCGGTGAATCGACGGCTGAGATCGCTCAAGATCTCGTCACTCGATCGCTGCCATTGCTTGACGTGAAAAACGAAATCCGAATCGTCGATCTGAAGATGTTCGGTGATCGACAACTCTTCACGTCGCAGAATTTTTTCAAATGCAGTATCGGGCGCGTACCAAACTTCTTTTCCGTCGTCGAGCATTCGCAACGCACGGCGAATGATCGATCGCAACGCTGCTTCCGCCGAACGCAACGTGCGATGAAAGTAGACCTGGCGAAACATGTAGTAACGCGCCTGTAAGTATTCCTCGACGGCATACAGGCCGCGCGCTTCGACATAGATTCGATCCGCGTCTTCATCGATCGCGAGCGCGTTAATGATCCATTCGAGATCGTAGATGCCATACTTCGCACCGGTCATCAGCGAGTCGCGCAGGAGGTAATCCATGCGATCGACGTCGAGCTGCGACGATACGAGTTGGGCCAACGCGGATGGTCTAAACGAGCCTTCAATTATTGTCGCGACGTTGCGCGGCAGATCCGGCGAGTAAGATTTCAACAACGCGCCAATCTCGGATCCGTCATCGAGGACCACTTGAACCGTGCGTTGCTCGTGATGAAAGTTGATCAACTTTTCCATCACATGTGAAAACGAACCATGGCCCACGTCGTGAAGCAACGCGGCCGCGCGCGCTGCGACTCGATCGGCTGGAGCAATCGAGTATCTCTCGCTGAAACGATCGAGCACGCGCGTCATGAGATGAAACGCGCCGAGCGAGTGAGTGAAGCGTGAGTGTTCCGCGCCTTGATACGTGTATAGACCAAGACCGAGTTGTTTAATGCGACGCAAACGTTGAAACTCGGCCGCATCGATCAGACGCATCATCAACTCGCCCTCGTCTGAATCAGTTTGCAAGCGGATTATGTTGTGAACGGGATCGCGATAAATGCGTTCAGTCATTCGCTCCTAAATATATAACAGCACCCTCCGGAAACCAGCGAAGCCGGTTGAAATTTCTGGATTTTCCCATTTTTTTGGATTTGACCCGCGAAGGCCGGTGTGTCCATTTGGCTCCAATAGGTGAAATATTGCAGGAAAAGGGACGGCAGGCACGCGGGCATGGTAATTGCCAAAACTCCGCCGGACGAGGCCTCTTTTTAAGCCGCTCGTTAGGAATTCTTCGGTGCTACCAGCATAAAAGGGTGATTCGACACAGGAGGGGAGGTAGCACCTTTGTCTAGTTCAAGAAAGGAAAGCAGAAAATGAAGAATGTCTTTAAGTTTCTTGGCCTGTCGGCACTGCTCATGTGCTTCGCCCTGTTTGCAGGCAGTGCGGCCGCGCAAAGTTCGACGACAGGTTCAATAGAAGGAACGGTGACCGATGCTGCCGGCGCTGCTGTTCCTGGCGTTTCTGTTAAGGTGACGAGTCCGAATTTGATCTCGGCACAAACAGCGACGACAGACGACAGTGGCCGGTTCAGGGTCCTAAACCTTCCCCCCGGAAAGTATGCACTTACGATTGAAGCTGATAAAGGATTTGCGAAAGCTGAGAGAACTGATGTTGAAGTAAATCTTTCAAGGACCAGCACGGTTGACCTGCAACTGCAACCGGCCGGCGCCTCGGCGACTGTCACAGTTACTGACACCGCCGGTGCTGCTGTTGACGTGAGTGGTTCGACCACGGGTTCAAACGTTTCGTCGGATCAGTTTTCGAACTTCCCGACCCAACGTACTGTTCAGGGCCTTTACACGATCGCTCCGACAGTGACTCGTTCAGGTCTTCGCGACGCAACCGGCCGCGACCGTGATCCTTCGGTTGCCGGTTCGTCAGGTCCGGAAAACAATTACATCCTCGACGGTGTGAACACCACTGACCCCGCTTTCGGCGGTTCGGGTGCCAACCTTCCGTTCGAGTTTGTGCAGGAAGTCGAAATCAAGACCGGTGCTTATGGTCCGGAATATGGTAGATCGACCGGTGGTATTTTCAACGTCATCACCAAGAGTGGTGGCAACGAATTCCACGGCGACCTCTTCGGCTATGGCACCACCAAAGGCCTGGTTCGCGAAGTGAAGAACTTCCCGTTCACGGGTTCTGCGGCCAATGGCTTCTCTGAAGCTGACCTCGGTGGCGACATCGGTGGTCCAATCATCAAAGACAAGCTCTGGTTCTTCGGAGCTTTCAACCCGCAGAAGCGCAAGAACTACTACTTGACGCAGACGTTCCACGTGCCGGCAGAGAACGATGTGACCATCCCGTTCTACGCAGGCAAGATCACGTGGGCGCTCAATTCGCGTAACACGTTCACGGCTTCGACCTTCGGCGATTTCACGAAGATCGATGGCTTTTTGGCCACGGCCGCATTGAACAACGTCAACGGTTTCGGCGACGACATCACGGCATTCGAAGGACGTCAGGAAACCGGTGGTCACAACTATGCATTCCGTCTCAACTCGACGATCACGAACAACTTCATCGCCGAGATCTCGGGCGGTCTGCACTTCCAGAGAGCCAATACGATTCCGCGCGCGATCGACGAGCCGCTAATTCTCGACAACTTTGCAGTGTTGAGAGGCGGCGCTGTGTTAACTCCGGTTCAAACTGGCGTTAACTTCGGCGGCGG
>DATNJO010000995.1:0-7652 GCA_035603895.1 Pyrinomonadaceae bacterium | reverse complement strand
TGGTGCAGTAATAAGGAGCGGTGACCACACCAAACCGAGCGCCGTCAGCACACCAAGCAGGCCGACGACAAACAACCATTCCGGCATTAGCGGCAGCGATATCAGCGTGCCATCAGCCGGTTCGTAAATCGATTGAAACAGACCCGCTCCCCATATTCCGTGGTGAATCCGTTCGCGTCCTAATCGAAGCGCCTGCGTGATGGCCTTGCTGTAGAGCCTGCCACTCCACGTCAGGTGTCCCGCCGAGTTGTACTTCTCGGGCCACTTCGCTTCGAGCAACGCCTCGGCCTTGCCGTAGCCCTGCTGTTGCTTCCAATACGTTTTCACGAAGTTGCGACGGTGATGCCAAACAAGCGCCGCCGGATGAAAACCAATCGTGCCGCCTCCCTGTTGCACGCGCCAGCACAGATCGACGTCGTCGCCCGCGACACGGTAAGTCGGATCGCAGCCGCCAACTTCCTGCAAGACGTCATGGCGGAACGCCATGTTGCAGCCCGGGATGTGTTCGGCTACGCGATCTGAAAGCAGAACGTGGATTGGGCCACCAGGTGCGTTGGCAACGCAGTCAGCAATCAGTCCGTCACCGGTAGGGGCAATGTTCGGACCGCCAACGCCCGCGAACCGATACTTCTTGAACGAGTGCGCGAGGTACTGAAGCCAGTGTGGATCCGGTCGCGCATCGTCGTCCGTGTAGGCCACGATCTCGCCAGTCGCCGCCAACATCCCCGTGTTGCGCGCCGCGCTCAGGCCACGGTGTTCTGTATTGATCAAGCGGAAAGGATATTCGCTTACGATCTGCGCCGTTTGATCCGTTGAGCCGTCGCTGACGACGATGACTTCGAAGTCCGGATACTCCAAACGCATCAGACCTTCCATGCAGTCGCGTATCACGTGCGATCCGTTATGAGTGCAAACGACAACCGAGACGCGCGGCCATTCAACGTCGAGCGGAAAAGGCACTTCCGCGAATGCGCGGCTGACCGCGGCCAGCGCCGGCTTCGGCACACGATCTCTGGTGACAAGACCGAAGTCCCAGTCCTCGATGTTGTAGCCACCGCGCCACCACTCGTCAGTCCACGCGAAGACGAACGCTCCGGCACAACCTGCGGCGAAGCTTGTGCGCACCTGCCAGGCGAGCGTCTCGGCTTGCGTCGTCTCGCCATTGCGGCGGCTGTCCAAACCGATTTCCGCCATCACGAGTGGACGATCGCCGGCGATGTTTTGCAGGCGCGCAAGGTAATCGTCTAACGCGCGCTCACTTTCGAGGTAGACGTTGAAACAGCAGAAGTCCAGAAAGGGCAGTTGCAAGTATTCGGTGGAGGGATAGTTGACGTATGTCACCAGCGCTGCGGAGTCTTCCTGCTTGACGACGTCGTAAAGGCAACGCAAAAAGCGTTCGACCTTTCGCGCGCCATGCCAGCGGACGATGAGGGCTGGGATTTCGTTGCCGATGGTGTAACAGAGAATCGCCGGGTGGTCCTTGCACTCGCGCACGAAGGTGCGCACGCGTTTGATGATGTCCTTCTGTCTCGCAGCGTTGTCGAGGAAGGTTACGTGCTGCTCCCACGGTAGCCCGGCCATCACGTAGAGACCGTGCTCGTAGGCGAGATCCAGGAACCAGCGCGGCGGAACCGTGTAAGTGCGGACGGCGTTGATGCCCGCCTCGCGCATCTGCGCGAAGTCGCGTGCGACTTGCAGGGGGTCGTGCTGCTCGCGCCCGTCGGGGCCGGGACGGAATGTGCCGTAAGTTACACCACGAATGTAGAGCTTCTCGTCGCCCTTATAAATAAATTTTCCGGCCACATGCGGTCTGAGGCGGGCAGCATGTGGCTGCGCCGTGAGAACGTCGGGGGTAATCATATTGATACTGGTACACGCTACGTTGAACGGCCTGAGGCTTCCCAGGTGTCTTAGGCCATCGGGGTTTAGTGTTCCGGATGAATGATCGCAGTAAATTCAGAGCAACGTTGTTCGGAGTTGGCCGTTTGGCGAACTTCCGGTTTAAGCCTCCAAACGAACAAGTTGAACTGGCGGGACCTGTATGTCCGGGCCTGTTTACGGGGCGACGTAAAGATCCGCACAGGCCGCCCAACACCGTCTGAGAGTGGACGCGGAGAGTAACGCCAACCATCGAGAAAGTCAACGATTTTGAAGGTTATTGTGTGTGGTTAAAGCCAGTATTGCCAGTGGGACACGCGTGATCTTATTATCTGTTGAGCTTTCCTTCGCCGGAAGCTTACCTGTTGCCTTGGGTACTAAGAACCTGACGGCCAAATCAATCCCAACCAGTCTCAAGCCAATCCCTTAAAAGGACCTCAAAAATGAAAGCATTCACAAAACTCCTCTTGCTGGCCACTCTTTGCTCTACATGCACCTATTCTGCATTAGCTCAGAAAGCCGGAAGCAAACCACGCAAACCGTCGAAGCCGAGGGTTGTTTGCAGCGTCGAAGCTGTTCCGCGAGGGATGGTTATTGTCGGCTACAAGGATAATGCCGCATGTGGAACCGGAACCGAGTTATTGGTAAAAAGGCCAACCGATTCAGAAACAGTTTGCGCGAACTCGCCCGTGCCGGATGGTTATAGTATTCAGAACATCATCGGTAGTCTGGAATGCAGAGATGCCAGCCCGAACCCGCTAACAAATGCCCTCGTCATTACGCGAGGCGAGCGCGATGGGTCTACATCAATTGCGCCAACTCCAAACCTTACGCGACCGTCTTCCAGTCGTGAGATTACGGTTAAAGTCACAAGCGAAACTTCTCGCGAGCAGGCCCCTAAGAAGTCACCTCTTGAAGAGCGAGCCGAAAAGGTGAACGCAGAGGCAAGAATAGAGAACGCCGCCAGTCGAGGGGAAATCGTTGTAGGCATGACGATGGACCAAGTCTTAAAAGCGTGGGGCTCGCCGCAAGATAGAAATAATAGAACGACACCATCAGGAACGGACTCAACGTGGAGTTACTACCGTAAGGGACAAAACGTTGATCTGTATTTCAAGGATGGCATTCTGGACGATTGGGTCTGGCGTCACTGAGCGACCCGGATCACCCTCAGTTTGTGCTCGACAAGAATATTTCCTTGCGGCCAAAGAGCCTTTCGGACACCAGGCCGCGGCGGCGGCATTCTTCCACTAATCTGCCTGATTCGACGATGGGGCGCGAATCGGCGGTGTATTGGATGGAGGTGAGATAGGTTAACCAGGGCTCCTGGCCCATCGCGTAGACGTAAACTTGTTGCGGCGTGAGTTTGTCGACGATATTTATCGCTTTAGGAAAATCAGAGCCGTTCGAACGCCTCGATTGGTCCACCTTCCGCGCCAAGGGCTTCGTCAGTAGCGGTCCGTACAACCAACTCAGCGGAGCGCCATCACATTCCATACCGATGAACAATGCAGCTACATCGCCGATAAAATGGCGAATGTGCTCGTAGAGTTTGGGTTCGAGGTTCTCTGAGTCGGCGACGAGCAGGGTCGTTTTACCGTGCAACTCTATCGCATAGGCCATCTTGGTTCTGATGTTTAGATCGGCGTGTTCGCCAAAGAAGGGTAGCCCGGTGATGCTGCCGCCCGGAATATGGACCACCTCCAACTCATCAATCTCGCGCACGTTGTCAAAGCCAAGCTGCTGCAAAACGAGTTTCATCGACGGGTCCGCCAGCCAACCGCCGTTGTTCTTTGGAACAAGGATCTGTTTGATCTTGTGACGCAATTGGAGCAGCGTCTCAAACATGCAGTGGTCCTGATGATTGTGAGTGATGACGACGTAGTCGATGACGTCAGGCAAGTCGGCGTACGAGTAACGCGGCACGGCACTATCGATGTCGTAACTGACAACCGGGTCGCAGAGCACGCTCGTCTCTTTCGTTTCGAACAGAACGCAGGCGTGACCCAGGTAGCGAATACGCACCTCGTCACCCTTGTAAGGCTCATTTAGTTGCGGAGGTTCTTCCGTAAAGAACGTGGAGAACAGTTCGGTCTGATCTTTATCGATAGCCAACATCTCCGTGACCTCTTCAAGCGGCCGCGGTACGCGTTTCAAGTTGAATAAAACGTCGAGTGCTTCGTGGCTGAAAGGTATTTGAATGTTCAGCCAGTTTGCGCGCGCCACTCGCGGCGTGCTGAAGACAAACGAACGGTCCTCGCGATCGGTGAGCGAGAGCGCAATGCTCTGTGAAGCTGTGTTGTAATGACGGCTTTGGTAAAGAAGACCTTCGATGAAGCGCATCGAGGGGTGTTGGTTCAAATCGTAGACGAGTTCGACATATCCACGGAGCGGCTCGGGGACTTTCTGGTAAAGCGGTTCGAGCGAAAGGCCAGTAGCCTCTTCACCGAGAATCGCGTCGAGAGTCTTGATGGCCTCAGCAAACTCAATAACGTGCGCCTGCTCCTTTTGCGTCCGCTCCAACAGCGCGTCGATCTCGTTCGCCTTGTCGGTCCCGTAATTGATAAATGGGCCACCGAGGTTTGCCGGATTCTTCAAAGCCGCGACGTGCAACTGCGGCGATGCAACGAACGACTGCATGATTTTCAAGTGCAGATTGGCGACATACATCGAAGAAGTGGCCGGCGCGATGAGGTTGGTCCATGCGTACCATTGGTTGAGTAACGGCTCGACCAACACGTTCGGTTTCAGATACACGTTGCGGACGGTCATCTTGTTGTTCCGACCTGGGCCAGGCGTTTGCGAAGAAACTCGGCGAGTGTAGCGACGTGGGGGAGGCGCATCATCGTAATGTGATCGCCAGGTACACTAAGAACTTCGAGTTGATTGGAAGATAACTGGGTCCAACGTGCGATCTGCTCTGTAACTTCGTCCTCGTCCGAGGCGCGCAGTAGCAAGAGTGGAAACGAAGCCGCCGGTGGGTGATAGTTCCTGACGGCTTCAATATCCGCAAGATAAAGCTCGAACTGGCGGCGCAGATCGTCGAGACCAAGATCCCGTGGTAACACCTGAGAACGATGGGCCTGCTCCAGCAACCAGTTAAGTTGCGTCTCCGTTCCCGATCGCAGCAGTTCCTCAGAAACAGAATGGATCGGAATACTTAAGTTCCCAGCAAAACCCGCAAGCAACGACACCCTGTCGTCGACCACAGCAGTCCCTGGCGGCATAGAGTCGAGCAAAACTACCAGCGACACTTCAGCACCGCACGCTTGAAGTTGCCGGGCCATCTCAAATGCGACAACACCGCCGCTGGACCAACCGCCGAGGAGGTATGGACCATCAGGCTGAACAGCGCGGATAGCATCGAGATAATTCTTCGCGATTAACTCAACTTGCCGCCGAGCATTGCCGGCCAGTGTTCCTTCGAGAGCATAAAAAGGACGCTCCTGTCCGACTGCACGCGCCAGCGAAAAGTAACTGCCCACGCTACCACCCGCCGGGTGTACAAAAAACACTGGCGTCAACGATCCCTCAGTTTGCATCGCAACGAGCGGGCCAACGAACGGCTTGGACGCAGATTGATCTTCTTCGTCACGCAGGAGCGTTGCGAGAGATTCAATCGTCGGTGCCTGGAAGATGTCCACCACGTGCAACCTCTTCCCCGTGACCCGCTCAACACGACTCAGCAGCGACATAACGAGCAGCGAGTGACCGCCCAGGTCGAAGAAATTGTCGCGTATATCCGGTTCAACGTGCAGTAACTCCTCCCATATCCGGGCCAACTCCGATTCCAACAGATCGCGAGGACCAATGCGTTCATCAACACGTTCAACCCGCGTTCTGATCCTGGCACGGAGCGCAATCCGATCCACTTTTCCATTTGTCGTCAGCGGCAATTCAGTGAGCGAAACGAAGAACGACGGCACCATGTAATCCGGAAGCCTTTGCCGCACGAAGATGCGCAACTCTTCGTCCGTCGCCGTAGTGCCAGTGATGTAAGCAACCAGACGCTGATCTTCGTCTGCCACCACCGCAACATCTGTTACCGCCGGATGTTCTTTCAGTGTTGCTTCGATCTCACCAGGCTCGATACGAAATCCCCGAACTTTTAACTGCTCGTCGCGGCGGCCCAAGAATCGAATGTTTCCATCCGGCAGATACATGGCGAGGTCGCCGCTCTTGTAAAGCCGCGCGCCCGGTTCAGTGCTAAACGGATCCGGAATGAACCTATCCGCCGTCAAACCGGGACGATCGAGATATCCACGTCCGACTGCCACGCCGCCAACGTGCAGCTCTCCAGTTGCCCCGATGGGCACGGGATTCAGATATTGGTCCAACAAGTAAATCTGCACGTTGCCAAGTGGCCGTCCGATCGGCGTGTCACCAGTGCGCACACGATCGTGTTCGTAAACAGTAACAACGATCGTTGTTTCGGTTGGACCATAAGCGTTGAAGAACTGCCTGCCGCGCGACCAACGGGCCGCAGTTTCCGCAGGACACCGTTCGCCTGCTGAGATTGCCGTCTTGAGTCCCGGCCATTCCTCGGGCGACAACAATGCGAGTAAAGACGGCGGCAACATCGCGACAGTAACGTTCTGCTTTTGCGCATACTCGACTAATCGTCCGCCTGACAACATCGTCTCGCGGCTTACCAGACAGAGGCGAGCACCCGTTGTCAGGGCCGTGAAGATCTCGAATACGGACGCGTCAAAACCTAAAGAAGCAAACTGCAACACGCAACTTTCCGGACCAATGCCGAAGGACTGGGCCATCGCCGCGATCTGATTGCAAACGCCGTTATGTGCGAGCACTACTCCTTTCGGAGCGCCGGTCGAACCTGAGGTGTAGATCACATAAGCCGCGTTATCACCGCTGGTGCAACATGCCGGATTGCTACGGGAACGTTTCGCGATCTCGTCGTCGTCAACGCAGATAACGCGCACGTTTTGCGATAAAGGCAGGCGCGTCGCTAAACGGCGGTCACTCACCAAAACGGAAATACGCGCGTCATCAACCATGTAAGACAGACGCGCAGGCGGAGACGCTGGATCGAGTGGAACGTATACGCCGCCCGCCTTGAGGATAGCGAGCAATGCGACGATCATTTCCGGCGAACGTTCCAGCAGCAACCCGACAAACGACTCTGGTCCAACTCCCGACGCAACCAGGTAGTGCGCAAGTTTGTTTGCTCGCTGGTTCAACTCCTCGTAAGTCAAGCGACGTTCTTCAAACACAAGGGCAATCGTCTCGGGCGCGCGTTCCACCTGCTGTTCAAAAAGCCGATGGATACGGACCTCGTACACTGACTCTTTGCCGGTATCGTTCCACTCAACCAGCAATCGTCGTAACTCGAATCCGGTCAAGACGGGCAGCGTGCTAATCCGCCTTCCGGCACCGTGGACCACACCTGCGAGCAACACTTTGAAACGTTCGCCTGTTAATTGAATCGTCGACGCGTCGAACAGGTCAGTGTTGTAAACGAGCGTGACGTAAAACTGCCCGTCGATCGAGATCACGTCGAGCATGAGATCAAACTGCGCCCGCGCTGTCTTTACCTCGACCGGAGTGATGTCGAGTTCGAGTTGCCGTGAAGCAGGGTCGGGCATGTTCTGGAGAGCAAACACTACCTGAAAGAGCGGATTGCGGCTCGCGTCTCTAATCGGACTCAACTCCTCAACCAGCATCTCAAACGGCAAGTCCTGATGTGCGAACGCACCAAGCGAGACTTCCCTCACCTGCGCCAACAATTCGCGGAACGTGGGATCGCCTGAAAG
>DATNJO010000994.1:0-10172 GCA_035603895.1 Pyrinomonadaceae bacterium | reverse complement strand
CGAAGCAAGCTGATCGACTGAGACGAGTCCACGACGATCGATGACGCTTGCGGCGAGCGCTAACAGATGCGGGTCAAACTTGCCATCCTTCAACCGCGAAACCAGAAATGCATCCACCGCGGAAATCTTCTGGTCCAGGTTCACCGCGGATTCACAAGCACGCAACAGATTACGTTCAAACCGCCGCGACAAACCTCCCAACTCCACCACCCGATCCGTAATCTCGCGCGCCGGCAAATCAAGAAACGGACGCGTGCCACCGGGTTGAAAACGAATCCCCAACAACCGAACTATGCCGCTCGCCGAGATCAAAATCGGCCCCGTCATCTGACCAACGATAAAGTTGCGCGGCTGAAGATTTCTTTGATCACCAACATGCTGTAGAAAACGGTCGCCGAAGTTCAGGATCAACTCGACACAACCGTCCGGCAGGATCCGTTCGGGCGGCGATCCGTCAATAGATCCGTCGCCTTCCAACGTCCAAAAGCATTCAACAAATGAGCGGAGCGGAGGAGTGGGTTTGACTTCGCGATAGCGCATCCAGATTCTCTTCTGAACTGCTATTGCCCGGGCGCGTTCCAAACGCGGCCGTCGGCGTATTTCACACCAACCAGGACAATCTTTTCGGTGAAACGATCGCGCTCTTCAAGATTTAAGGACGTGACGCTGACGGTCTTTGTAGGTGGTGAGAGCATCGTAACCGTTAGCTCTTTCGTCTTTCCCGGCGCGATCTGTTCGTCACTCGTGAACTGCTGCCGTCCCATTTCGTTTTCGGTGCCGCGCTCGAAGAAGATGTAATCCCAATCGATCTGAACTATCGCTGACGTGGCGTTGTTTTTTACTTTGGTTTTGTAAATGAAGTAATACCGGGGCGGATTCTTTTCTCGTTGTTTCGCGAGGTTGGCTTCGTCGGCTTTGGCTTCGCGTTTAGCACGCTCGCCGCCGCCTTGCGCGATGCGCCGCTCGTTGCGCGCACGCGAACGCATCTCGTCGAAGTTTTCGAGTGGACCACTGAACGGATCGCGTTCCCAACCGATCCGCACCTTGCTCCAGCTAGCCTTCACAACTTCGACGTCGCTCAACTGCTGCTGGGCACACACGACCGAGATGCCCAGCAGCAGTATTGCAATCAAAACGAGCGACTTCATACCGCGGAAATAATCAGTGATTAAAAGACGTAACGCAAGCCGACGATAATGCGGCGGTTGCCTCCGTCTGTGCCCCACTGATTCAGGAAGTTGTTTGAATTAACTGCCGAGTTTGGAATACCAAAGTCTCGGGAGTTAGTGAAATTGAAGAAGTCGGCGCGGATTTGGAAACGCTGGTTTTCACCGATCCGCGTGTTCTTCATGATACCGAAATCAATGTTGTTGATTCCGTCAGAGCGCAGGATGTTTCGTCCGGCATCGCCAACCCGCTGCGCGGCCGTGATCTGTCTGAACAGCGAACGTCCACCGGCTGCGATGATTTCCTCAACGCTCATCGACGAAAGATCGAGCGTCGTGTTCACGTTCGGCCTGATGGCATTGCCCACCAAAGCGGAAATGCTTGCGAGCGCACCAGCAGGATCCGCGCCGTTCAATGCGGTGAAGGGCGAACCACTCTGTAACGAAAACTGCGAGTTTAGCTGCCAACCACCGAGAACCACTCCGGCGAAGCCTTTCTGATCGCGGAAGTAGGGCAACTCATACACGAAGTTTCCAGCCAGGCGATGCGGGCGATCGAAACTCGAGCGCGCGCGATCTGCACGGCGGTTGAAGGAGTCCTGCGCCACCGCGATCTCTCCCGACGACACGTTGAAAATTTCCGACATCGTGTCGATGAAAGAGCTGTAGGTGTAGTGCAAGCCGGCGCTGAATCCGCGGGTCAAACGCTTCTCTAAACTGGTCTGAAGCGAGTGATAGATCGACGAACCGGAATTGGTTCGCAGGCGCGTTGGTCCTTGCAGTGGATTCGCGCGACAGAGAGCCGGGTTGGAATTGACACAGCCGATGAGCGCTGGATTGGCGTCCACTGATTCAAACAGGCCGGTTCCCTTCGTTCCGACGTAACCCACACGCATCACGAGATCGCGTGTGAACTCACGCTGGATTTCGAAACTAACCGAATCGTAAACCGGCATGTGGAAATTCTCGTCCACGATCGTCCGATTGACTGTCGCCGGATCAAACGGCGGAGTTTGCAAGGTGGTGAACGCATTCGGAATTACAGTGACGCAGGCAGGGGGGCGCGGAGTCACGTTGCAGTTGACTGGCGCGGCGCCTAGAGGCGTGGTTGAAATGGTCGGGAATGACGACACCGCGGCCACAAACGGGAACGAGCTCCAAATGTTGAGCGCGATGTTTGTGTACGCGTAGTCGTGAGTGCGCGTGAAGCCACCACGCACCACGAGTTTGTCACCACCGGTCAGCCAACCAATAACACCGTCGCTACGCGTTTGCGGGTTCCAGTTGAACCCAACGCGGGGCTGCCAGTTGTTAGTGTCTCGACCCGGCACTGGCGTCAATACGAACCGCGGATCGTTATTGAAAGCTGCGAGAACTGGTTGATTGAAGTCGACCAGATCCTCAATCGGCTGGCCCGGATTTTCATATCTGACTCCGAGCGTTAAGGTGAAGTGCGGCGTGATTCTCCACTCGTCCTGAACAAAAGCGAAGAAATCGTGCCAGTCGTTGTGAAGCACCTGCGCAGTTCCCGGCAAGTCTTTGTTGATGTTCGCACGCGTGGCGAAATCCTTGACGAGAAAGTCGAGCGACGCATATTCGAGCAATCCGCGCGTGGTTGGTTTGAAGAGCTGATGAAGCTGATTGCGACGAATGTCGACGCCAAACTTCCACGCGTGATTGCCAGTTGTGTAGGAGACGTTGTCCTGCAACTGGAAGGTGTTTCGCACCTGACTTTGCGGCAGGTTCACACCCAATCCGATCGCGGTGCGCGTTGGACCAGCATTGAACCCAGCCAAGCCGAGTTCAACTACTTCCATCGAAGGAATCTGCTCCGAACGCGGATCCAACGCGAGCGTGGCCGACGCACTGCGCAGGAACGCGCCACGAATTTCGTTGAGCCATTTCGGCGACAACACACTCGTGAATTGCAGGTTCACACCTTGCGTGCGCGAAGGCACGATCGACGAGAAGCCTGGCGGCGTGATTTGCGAAGCCGCCACACCGGGGATACTGCCGGCAGCGCCGGAGTCCTGGTACAGGTAGCGGCCATTCAAACTGTGTTTGCCGCTGAACCGGTGATCGATGCGAATCGAGGTTTGCCAATCGTCGTAAGTGGAGGATTGTGAGCCAGTCAACGAGCCCAATGGAACAACGAACGTCTGTCCGTTGCGCACAAAGCTCGCTGTGCGGCCCAGCGGAGTACCAGCAGCCGGCAAGAAGTCGAGCAATGCCTTGACTTGGGGCAGATCGCCCGCAGCCGCTTGGAGGACCGCTTTGCCTGCGGCAGTGGGCGCACCGTTTAGCGCCTGGCCAATGCCGAGTTGGCGGTCCCACCAACGTTGCACCGAGAAGAAGAAGAACGTTCGATCGCGGCCGTTGATGTAGCCTGGTCCACCTTCACCAAAGCGCGGTAGATGTAGTGGTCCACCAATCGTTCCGCCTAATTGATTCTCAATGCGGAACGGTGCTTTGCGGTGAGACGGATCAGTCGAGTTTGGATTACAGAAACCAGTAACGCCGGCCTTCTGCGTGTTGCTACAGGCATTCAAGGCGTTGTCGTTGTGAAACCAGAACGCGGAGCCATGAAAACTATTTCCGCCGCTCCGTGTGATCGCATTGAACACCGCGCTTGAGTTTCGGCCGTATTCGGCGCTGAATTGATTCGTTACCAACCGGACTTCCTGAATCGCGTCGGGGTTATTCAGCGGGATGGTCGAACCGGCAACACCGAAGTTGTTGTTGTCCTGACCATCGATCATGAAGTTGTTGGAACGAGTGCGCCCGCCGTTTGCGGAGAAGTTTGTTCCTCCCGCGAATTGCGACTGGCCGGAGTTTATCTGGCTGACGCCGGGAGCCGAGAGCGCGATGTTGTAAACGCTTCGAGTGGTGGCGAGCGGAAGTTCTGACAAACGCTTTTCATCGAAGCGCGTGCCGACTTCGGCGGTCGAGGTATTCAACATCGAAGCGTTCTCGACGATGTTTACCACTTCCTGAACGGCGCCGGGTTTCATGGTCACGTCGACCACGGCGGCCTGGTTGAGAGCCAGCGTGATTCCCGACTGCTGGTGTTTGGCGAAGCCGGTGCTTTCGACGCTTAGCTCATAAGCACCGACGGGCACGCCCGCGAAATGATAGCGGCCATCGGAATTCGTCTGCGCCGTGCGCGTCTCATTGGTCAAGACGTTGCGGAGCGTGACGGTAGCGCTGTTGATGACTGCTTGTTTTTCGTCTTTGACTTCGCCCGAAATCGAGCCGGAAGTCTGTGCGAGCGCAGGACAGCAGAGCACCGCGAGCAATGCTGTTATTAGCATGAGGGTTCTGGTTGCTGTGATCATAAGCATTCTCCTTTTGAACGACTACGGCCGGTGATAGATATTTCATCGACTGGATGAGAGCCTTATCCGACCAGAGAACGCAGATATTCCACTGTGCAAATTTCTATGAGACGAGTATCAGACGAGCTTCGTTACGCAATGCGTATTCCAAGCACCGACGCATGGCCTGAACACAGTTAACCGTGCTGGATTGAGTGACTTAACGCTTTGGGCGGACACGTGCAGCCAAGCCCGTTCCGCCCAAAAATCTAAAGCCTATTCAAATTCGTAAAGTTGGAGCGGCTTTTGCCAAAAAGTATGTCTGCGCAGAGGATATTCTCCCGCAAAGGTGCTAAGGCGCAAAGAAACCTTTAGAAAACGCGGTAGCGATTTGCGTCTTTGCGCCTTTGCGGGAGAGATTGCCTATAGCGGAGCCGAAGCAAAGGATATGTCCGTGACCAACACACCGCCTTGTGCTTGTTCGTTGAAGGTGAAATCCACCGACCTGATGTTGTGTAAATTCACACCGCCGAAAGCACTCAGCGGTATGCGTACGGTGTTCAGCACGACCTTCGGAACAGGTCCAACAGAACCCGGCGGAAAGAACAACGCGGACGAAACATCACTGACGCGGATCGACGCCGTCGAACCCGAATTATCCGTCAACACCACGCAGAAGTTTTGGGCCAGGCCGGCGAGATTACGCGCATCAGCAAAGTTCACCGCGACGCGAAACTGAAGCGCCTGAAAACCCGAGACGTTGGCTAAGGTGCTCGGGATTTCGTTCTTGTAGTTTCCGGTCAGGTTGTTCCAACCAGTGTTGAGCTGACTCAGGCCACGCAATGACGACCGTATGCTTGGCGTCGTGTGCGGTTGTCGAGCATCGGGTTGATCCGGCAGGCATCGTAGGGCTTGCGGATCGTCACCGCCGCACAATTCGTAAGGCGTCAAAGCAGTTTGCGTTACAGCACCGCCGACTTTGTTGACTGTCAGATTCGTGTTGTTGAGTAAACGGTTGACGTCCAGTCGCAACGCGGGATTGTCGGGCGCGTGATACGACACAAACAGATTGTTTGTTTGCGCTGATGCTGGAGGTGGCGCGTCGCCCGTGAGAATCGGCAGGAATTGAGTCTCGCCGCCAACGTAAGCGCGGAAAAAAGCGGTCATGTAGGCGAGACCAGTGCCGCGTTGTTGCGCCTCGGTCAGTCGTT
Organism: Pyrinomonadaceae bacterium; assembly: GCA_035603895.1. Classification (GTDB taxonomy): domain Bacteria; phylum Acidobacteriota; class Blastocatellia; order Pyrinomonadales; family Pyrinomonadaceae; genus PSRF01. Next base: position 4,481 of record DATNJO010000994.1, on the reverse strand, counting down.
GATTTCCTTTGCCTTTGCCGCACTGCGGGTCGGTTTTACCACCGGGCACAAACGCCAGCCAGTCGTTTGCCGAGCCGGGAAACGGACTCGAAGGAGACCAGACGGTGTTGTAGAAATTGTGATTGGCTCCCATCACCAGTTCGTAGTGTTTGGGAGATTGATCGCCGGGTACGTTGTAACGAGCGTCGTCGTAGAAGTGAACGCCTTGCAGATCGCTGACGTCGCCGTCGCAATAAGGCAGCAGCACGTTGAGTGCAGCATTGTTGACCACGAAGCGATTGAAATCGACGGGAGCCAGCGGGAACACTGCTTTGATGCCGTACGGTGAACCCAACTGGATATTCAATCCCTGATGGCGCACGACGCCTTCACCACCGCGCGAGTGGCCCATCGTGCCAACGCGTGTCAGATCAAACTTACCGACGAACTTAGTGCCGAAAGGTGCGCCGCCTGTTGTGTTGAAGGTTTTTAGAGTGTCGAGATGTTTTTGAATCAGTTCGGCTCTTGCTTCAGCGCCGAGATCGAACACGAGGTTGTCGACCGCGTTGATTCCGTTTGCACTTATCGAAACCACCACGTAGCCATGACTAGCGAGAACTTCAGCAACGTAGTCGTAACCTTGATAACTCGGGATCGGTTGGCTGTTGTTTGCCGTGCACGGCCATTGGAGCAGTGCGCTGCCCCCGCCTTTGAAACAAGTAGCGTGGCGGCCGTGTAGAAACACGATTACAGGAAATGGTCCGCCTGAGAGATCGGTTGGATGATGAATCGAAGCGCGGAGCTCGACCGGGCCGGGAAAATCGCCCGGGGTAAAGGCTGTGTCGCCGAAGTCGTACTCCTCGCGAGTTACTGCTAACGGACCGGGTGCACCGGGATCCGGAACTTGTCCGAACGCCGTTTGCACGGCAACGCTAACAAACAACGTGATTGCAACGATGAAGGAGTAAGTTTTGCTTGTGCGTTTCATTGGTTTTCTCCTTCACGTTTCCATTGGATTCTCTGCGGGAGTTGCACTCGAGCATCTTTGTTCTCACCGTAAGAGAGCGCAATAACGCCGCCTTCGCGTAACAACGAATTGTCGAGCGTGATAGCAGTAATTTGTGAAAGCGTTTCGTTCTCTATGCCATAGCCGACGATCTGATCGTCGATCCAGATCGCGGCCGGCATTGCGCGAACTGGAAATGGTCCACCGGTGATCGTCACTCGCCAAGCCCGATTTATAACCACCTGTTGACCGCGAACTTCAGCGTTGATGTTGCGTGGTAACTGCAGTTCCTCAACCCGATAGCCGGTCAGCTTTAATTCGCCGCTTTGTTTGGCGGTCTTTGCTTCGCTTAACAACTTGCCGGGCAATTTCATTAGTTCGCCCATCGGTAACTCTTTGTTAGCCGCGTTGTTATTCCGCTGCGCGAGCGCCGCTGAGTTGCTCGCGAGCAACGCCGATAATAGGACCATGGCGATAGCCACACTCCGATTAGCGAGACTTCGTTTCATTGCGAATCTCCTTTGAACGATGACCAGTGGGAGAGGTCACGGAAACTTGGCTGAGCCACCTCTTAAGAGAGGGACAGCGGGGGATTTCCACAAATCCGGGCTGGTACTGATTGGGAGTTGAGTTCTTAGTCGGGCTGGAGCAGCGGTTAAAGTAATGAGAATCGTGCGGGCTGTCAATATGCTGAGGGCCTCCTTGTTGGGAGGCCCTCGAAATAACTTAATTTTGCCGCAAGGGTAGCATCGGGATTGGAATGCCGTACGTCGTAGCGCCAACTCCTACACCACCTTCGCACGAGTTTGGAGGCACAGTACAAACGCGCCGCGTTGCCGGACATTCTGCGGCCCAGAACATGAAGCCCAACATGCCGCTTGTCGTGCCCGCGCCGTTTGGCACAACTGTCTGCACGTAAGTTCCTGTTGAGTTGATTAACGACGAACTAAAACTCGTGCATTCAGGCGCGGCTCTCGAACCCGTAACGATGTAGAGCGCACCGGTAAACTTCGCGGGAGCAAGTGGCAGAATCGGCGGCGCAAATTGCGGTTTGCCGTCGACGTGTTCCTGCCAATCTGATGTTGCTGTTGCGGCGGAGTTCGGTTGTCGCGCGGGGACCATTGCATTCGCGTAGTCCAACACGGGAGTGGTCGTGTTGAGCCAATCGGCTGTTGCTTTGCGCGTCAAAGCGATCAACCAGCGGTCGCCTGCGGCAAGATCGATCGTTAACCGTGCTGAGTGATTGTTTCCGGAGGCGTCGTAAGGATGAACTGAACGATACGCATTGATAAATGCCTGCAAGCCAGTGAGATTCGGGTTTGTGTTTTCTTCGTAGTCGATTTCAAAACCAACACCGAGGCGTTGCGCGGCTTCGGCTGCATTCAACCCCAGTTGAACGGGATTGGTTGAGAGAGCCTGGTTCCAGGCGTCGGTGTACGTGATGCCGCCCATCGACAACTGAACGCGGATGCCTCGGCTCTTGAAGTAATTAACCACTGCCTGGTTCATGCCGATCGGAATGCCTAGCGAAGTGCTGGCGTCGTTGGTCTTGTTCAGCAGTCTCATTGGGTGAACAAAACTCAAGACGATGAGATTGACAGATGGTGTGCCGTCGCCGCGATTCACGATCCAGCGGTTACGGGTGTCGAAATCGGTCATGTTACGAACGCTGGACCAGGTACAAAAATCACTACCACAATGCCAGGCGCCGTAAACCGAAATGTTTGTGGCCGCGGCAACTGCTTTCGGCTTAACGGAATAACCGCCGAAGAGTGCAGCTAGTATCAGTAAACTCAGGACAAGCATTTGTCTTGGCATCCCAGTTCTCCTTTACTCAGTTTTCGTGGACGGTTAGGGGACAGAATGATTGCCTAAAACTTGCTGGGCTTAATTAGGAGGAAATCTAAGAAAAGGCTGGTGCACCCGGCACGACTCGAACGTGCGACCCCCTGATTCGTAGTCAGGTACTCTATCCAGCTGAGCTACGGGTGCGAAGTTGGTAATAATAAATGGTGAGGGCGAAATAGTAAAACGCGGCCTTTGAGAGGCACTAATCAGCGGCCGAAGTAGCCGGTTTTGGTTCGCGCGGTTAATTCCGGATGCGCTACTTCGACCCGGATTTCGTGCCACTTGCCACGGGGACGCTCGCCTGGCGGCTGGTAGGCTACGGTGTAAAGCGTGCGCAGATTGGCGGCCACTTCGCGATAGAGTTGTGCCATGTATTCGAGGCGGTTTATTTCGTTCAAACGCCCGCCGGTCCGATCAGCGAGCGACTGCATGCGCGCGCGTGCCGCCGCGTAGATGCCGGTGATGTGCGGCGAAGGCAATGGCAAACGTTTCGGATCGCCGGATGGCAGAGCCAGCGGAAAAATCGTCACGCCCAAACGATCCGCCGCGCTCAGCACAGTGTTGAGATCGGTGCTCGCGTCGGGCTTGATCGCCGCGAGTGCTTCTTCATCTGTTTGCACTTTAGACAACGAAGCGCGATCGGTGTTGCGCAAACGCGTGTCGAGTCCGTCGGTCAGCACAACGATCGCTTTGCGCCGCTTGCCTTCTTTCTCCAACTCTTTTAGCGCATACTTCAACGCTTCGTAAAAATGTGTTTCGCCCGCGCCTTCAGCAATCTCGATCGCGTACGCCGTTTTCTGTCGATCGGCTGAGAAACCGCTCAGCGACTTAACCTTGGCATTGAACTGGATAACCGCGACACGATCCTCCGGTGAAAGCACATCGAGAAAGCGCTGGCTCGCGAGTTTCAACTGCTGCCGGAAATTTATGGTTGACCCCGACATGTCGAGCATCAGAACCAGACTGAACGGCGCTTCAGCAGGTTCGAAGAGTTGGATCGACTGCTTCACCCCGTCCTCGTAAATCACAAAATCTCTTTTCGTTAGTGAAGTAACCGGCCGCCCCTGCTGGTCGACCACGCCGACGTTGAGTTGTATGAGCGAGGTTTCTGTTCGGATGACGTCGTCGACGTCCTGCGCGCTTGCAGTCACGACGCAGAGCATCATCAGAAGCAGAAAAAATGCGGGCCGGTGGCCGAGGGTGAAAAGGAAATTCTGGTATTGCATGCGTAAATCGGTCGGAAAAGTATGCCCGCCCGCGACTATTTTTTCAAACGCGTGGAATTCGGACGTTTTTCCGGGTGTAACGGTTGCTTGGCAACCGGCTCTGTAGGCTTATAATGGCGGCGTTTTACAACGAAAGGACCTCACAACATGTCGATACTCACGATCCTCACGGGTTATCGTCCAAATTTCTGTTCCGAATGTGGTCACAAGATCGTGCGGCTGCGCTGGTTCGTTTGGACCAGCAGGCGATTCTGCGACAAGTGTTTGCGGACGTTTGTTAAGACACACTGGCTACGACCAACGATCACCATTCTTGTTTTCTTCCTCGCCGCATTTTTGGCCGGTCGCGGCTGCCGCCGCGCTCCACCACCGCTGATCATCGAACGCCCGGTTAGTTCTACCGCAGCTTCCGGTGCGCCAAC
>DATNJO010000993.1:0-6111 GCA_035603895.1 Pyrinomonadaceae bacterium | reverse complement strand
TATTTGGCGAAAGCCGGCAGCGCTCAGCGTGCATATATGCGAATGCTGGACGTTGGATTTGATTTCATAGAACAGGTCGAGGTCGACGCCGATTTGCGCGAGATCGGGCAACACCGTCTTGAGGTAGTTCGGATCGATGATGATGTCGACCGCGTGAAAGCGCAGCGACTTGTAGCGTTTTGACAACTCCAGCAGGTGCGCAACCGCAACTGACGCGGACATGCTGCGAAATGCCATGGTCGAGCCGTTCAAGCCGCAGAAGGTGCAATGGTGCTTCGCCCCCCACCAGCATCCGCGGCTCGTCTCGAAGGGGATGCTGACTTCCGTGCGGACTTCCGGAGCCAATCCGCTTTCGGCGAGGCGAGAGAAAAATTCCGAATAATCGGGGATCACGGCCTCGTCCATGACCACCGGCCGATCCGGCACGGCAGCGGATTTGCACCGCGCGATCGACGACGCACATCGCACGAAGGAAGACTCCGGGATTTTCTCACCCGACAAAAGCGAACGGAACAGCGGCAGCACGACATGCTCCGCTTCGCCCTTGACGACGACGTCGACCCAGTCGAACGCCCGAATGATCGCGTCACCCATCGGCCCATCGCAGTTGGCTCCGCCAAACACGATCTTCAAATCCGGGCGCCTCAGCTTCAGCATCTTGGAGAGGACCAGCGATGCGACCGTCTGGCCGAAGGTCGTCGTGAAACCGATGATTTTCGGTTTCCGCCTGAGAATGTCGCCGACCGCGCGATCCAGGAATTTTGGAACATGCGCGCGAAATCGCAGGCATGCGGAAATCAGGTTCTCCGAAAGGCCCGCCCGCTTCAGCTCATCAAGATAGGCAAGGCTTTTCGCTGCGGTGTCGTGAAAGGGCGGAACCGAGAATATCCAGTCGCCGATATGATAGTTCGATGCAATGTCGTCATAGTCGAGGTGGGTCAGCGGTGGGGCCGCCTTGGCGGCGGCTTCGCTGCGCACGACGTGATCGGCAAAATCGAGATAGGCCGACCACGTCCGCGTCGGAACGCCGCCGCGGTCCAGAATCGTCTTCAAGATCCCAAGCTGGATTGATGGATGTTCGAGCTTCGCCCAAGGCATGGCAACGAGCAGGACGGACGTCTTGGCGCGCCGCTGTGGGCTCAAAGCGGGTTCCTCCTCACTGCAAGGCGTTCGCGAAGCCCGGTGCCGGCGACGCTGAAGTCAGGTGACGCAAACCTTGCGGGATTACCTTGAGCGAGTTTTGCGAACGATTTGTGCAGGCTCAAGAACCGTTTCACGCCGCAAAACCGGATTCGGAGCTGGCTTGTTCGCCCTCTTTTGCCGTTGGCGTTGCTTTCTTCCTGGCAGTCTTTGCCACGAGTCCCTCGCTCGCTTAACCGCGGACTGAATAGCATAACATCCATTGGTTGGAGCCAAAAGAGGAATGTCGGCTGCCGGTGGAGCGCGCATCCGGCGGCGGCGTATCGCCGCAATCCATGGGGGGCAAAGAGGTACCTTAGCACGAGCAACGCGGCGGCGAATTGACGAACACGCCAAGCTAGTGACGTCCCTTGTCCATCGCCGTTATAAAATCTTTCGCGGCCGCTCTTGGCTGTCTGTTAGGACCGGATCGTCTGCAGTACTCAATGCCCTGTTTGTCAACGCGTCTATCCTTGACCGCGCATAAGTGAAGCCATCGCCCTGCTTTATTCTGGAAGGCGATGGCCGTTCACGTTGTACAGAGGTCTACGAACGGATGGCCTTTCGGAATCGCGCCAGGGAAGGGTGACGTTCCCTCGCCGAACTCAATGGCGATCGTCGGGTCCATGCCGGTTGCGAGGTTGGCGAGATGCGCGATTGCACCGCGTTGCTCGTGTCGCCGCCTCATCGCGGATGTGCGGTTGGCGGTCGAGGTCGGCGTGCTTGAACGCCAAAAGCTACTGGTGGAGGCTGGGATCGATTAACTTGGCCGCTTCTGGGGGGACGAATGTGAAGTCCTCACTCGTTCCATAGATTTTGGCGAATAGATTTGGAGAAGCGGACACGATCTTCACGTTATGGCTTCCGTTCGCGTACAGCAGAGTGTTTTTGATCGTGCAGCGCGAGGTCAACTCCGTCAGTGAGTTTTTGAAGTAGAGATTCTTGAGCGCTTTCAGTCTGTTTTCGGCTTCTTCCTTCAGTTGTTGGAATCCGTTTGCTGTTAAGTCGCCAGGCAAAACTCCTTGATTTAGGGCGTCAAAAGGCGATGATCTGTAAAATGTACCCATTATCTTCTCGGGCGGTAGTTCGGACGTGTCTACTTTAGCGCTTACAGAAAAGAGTTCTCGGGTTAACTCAAACAGGGTTCGCTCTTTCAGCTCGGCGTAGTTATTAGGAAGTTGAGCTATTCCATCTCGTATCTCCGCGATGGTTTTTGCAGCGCCCACAACTTGATGAATTTTCTCTTGGCGCACGTAGACTTCTCGGTGAAGCTTTTGATATCGGTCGGCGACCGCGTCTGCATCTTTGACGCATTGCTGGTGAGCGCTGAGATAACCGCCGCCAAGAGTGACAATGGCCAACGTCGCCAGCCAAAGAAATGCAGCACTGTTGATGAGCCGAAAAAGCCAGGATTTATTCGGCTGTTCGAGCGCTTTCAACAAGCGCTCCTGAAAGTCCTCCTCGCGCGACCCTTCGTCTTGCATAGTTGTTCATGCTCGAATTGATATCTTAGGTGGAGGAAAGACCTTACTCTGGCGCGCTCACTTGGTCGAGTCGTTTCCCTCAATCTCGACGGCCCCGCGCCTCTGTGGGTCGATTTTTACGCCAAGGGGCGCAAAGTACGCTGGGTTGTCAGACTGCAAAGGCTGCCGCCGAACGGCTGGCAAGTGACAATCGCCTATATCAACACATCAAGACGGGGATGCGGGAGTATCAGTGGGATTCGACTTCAAAATACGGGCTCTATGGTTTCTTCGCAGGCGAACCCGGTGAATACTTCGATAGCTCTTACCGGATCGACAACACCTTCCAAAAGGAAGGACGGCTGCTGCTTGATGATGATTAGCCCTTAATCGCGGCGATTCGGAATTCGTTTGACGGTTCGGCCACATCCGCTCACGATTCAGGCATGCAAACAATTCAACCTGAGAAGCGTGGTGGTCGGCGCATTGGTGGTGGTCGGCCGAAGGGCAGTGGGGTGTGTCGGCGAAGCTTGCGGCCAAGCTAGAAGCCTTCATCCGCAGAGCGAAGCGCAAGCTGCCGCTCTACGTCGTCGGTGGGGGCTCCTCAGGGAGTGCCAGTCGAGGAAACCTGAGACGAGGCTCCGGTTCCCGTGCCTGCCGTTATGGTTGTTGGTAAATTATATTTCCAAGACCTCCTTGCATCATCGGATAGAGCGGCTTCCATGCGAGCGATTTCACCCTCGATTTGATCTTTCAAAATCTTCCATTCACTCGGACCGAGCTTGTCCGTTTTGACGCGAGTCCTTTCTGCCGTCAGATGCGATATCTGCTGATTGATCTTGTCGTAGAGTTTCGCGTTCACAAATGTCTTATTGATCTTGAACGTGCCGTCTGTGAAAAATATCGGGCTAAAATCGCAAGGTGGATTGTACTTGAAGAACTCAATGATATTGCGACAGTGAAGAAGAAAGTCTTCGACCATTGCGTTATGTACGGCGCGTGAGGGACTTCCTGCGACGGCGACGGGGTAGATTGCACGCATCATGTCAATCTCATACGGAAGGTGTTCTTCCCAAAACTCTTTCTTCTGCGCGGCGGTGATATTCTTAGGCTTCTTCTGCTTCTTCTTCATCGCTTGCTCCCACTAGCCCGCGTACATGTTTCAGCATCTTCTTCTGCGTCCCGTACTTTGCTTCAAATGAGCGTGTACCATTATGTACAGCTTGTCCGAAAGGGCCGTGGCGGTGATGGTACGGACAAAGTGGGATGGCTTCGTAGTTGGACGCCTTGCGCCCCATGGTGCCGTTCAAGATGTGATGGATTTCGGCCGGCGCCTCGCAACGGGATGCGGGTGAGGATTGGATGAGGTTTTTTCCCAACACGCTCGGTTATTTATATGTCGATCGCCTTATCGGCCGGTCTGCGGCTTCGCGCAGTGGCGCGAGTTCTTATTCCAAGGACAGTGGTGGCGCTGGGATATTGGTGTCCGCATTACGCGTGTGCGGTAAGGGCTTCGGGACGTTTTATGTGTTAAGAGGTTTCCTTTCACAAAAGACTGGATTCGAGATGCTTATGAACCGCAGGTCCCGCTTACTGCACCTCTGGGAGAGACGCGAACAATTGCTCGTCCCATGGACTAGGCTGCGCTCCGTTAGTAATTCGAATGCAGCCAAGGTGACAATTCTCATCCCGCTCATTGGTTACATGATCCTTTTTAATGAGCGCGTTATCAGCTATCTCGAACTGGTAAAGGTCATTGGAGGCGAGCAACAGGGAGCCATCCCAGCCCGACTATTGCTGCTCTACTTTGGTCTATGCAGCATTGCGCTCGGCACAGTAATTTACGGATTGGCGTGCCCAGCAGAGGTTAAACGTCATTCCAACGCGGAAGATTACGTGGGAGATGCGGAGGTAAACGTCCCAATGTACGTTAGGACCGGTTACGAGCGGTCCCTGATTGGCTCAAAGTTCAAGGCGAATTTAGAATCGCTGAAGCGCGCGAAATACATTCCCGAGCAATACTGGAAGGCCTTCCTGCACATATATTTCTTGTATCTTGATGAGAAGCATCCGACAGCGCGGGCGGCGACCCAAGGTGCATACGTTGTCGGCTTGGTTCTTATAGGGATTCCATCTGTTGAGGTGTTTTATAAGGTCGTGTGTTTCTCAATCCAGCTACTGCATAGTCAATAAGATTCACAAACGCTCGATGGTGTGCGTATAATTAGTGTGGAACAGAAAGCTATCAGAAGTTGACGTTCAAGAAAGGAGAAACGCCGCCCGGAGCCAAGCCGTTCGTCAAGGGCAAGAGCGGGAACCGAGAAGGGCAGGCCGAAGGGTTCGCTCAGTCTATCGACCAGGGGTGCGGAACCTGATGGACGGCACCGAGACGTTGCCCCGGGCGATCGCCAAGACAATCGTCGCCTCCGTATCCTTCAGAGAGACAGACGGCGCATCAGGCGGATGACGCATCGGTCCAAGGTCTTACGAGACGGAGAACTACACCGCGTTGCATCCTGACTACCTGAAGGATGCGGCGAAGGCGTTGGACAAGCTGGTGCGTGCCACTTGCGCGCCACTGCCCACAAGGCGGAAGTACGTGGCTATTTGGAATAAGAAGGAAATTCAAATGGATGCATGGTGGACGCACAAGGGATCGAACCTTGGACCTCTCCCGTGTGAAGGGTTTTACTGAAAGTGCTAACGGATTGCAAAAACAGCAAAATCCGTCGCTTGGCGGCTAGCTGCTCTGTTTTTGCACAGCTTTCAGATCGTTCCGCGCGCCCATGCCTTCCACATACTGTTTCGCCATGCCTACCGGGTCTTTCATCCACGGCGCGGCGGCCCAAGCCGGGATGATCGGCAGAGTGTTGATGGCATCGATCAACGGCAGTTGCGGCACGTTGGTATAGTGACGGCTCATGTCATCAACGGCATGGCCAAGAATCTGATCCTTGATATGGCTGTGCACGCCGTTGACCACCAACTGAGTCGATACCGTGTGCCGAGCGGTGTACGGGCTGATGCCCGCAATGCCGGACCGATTGCGAGCGCCCCGGATGGCCGTTTTCATCTGGCCGCTGATTTCCTCACGGACGGGGTAGGGCGTCCCGCGCGGGCTACGGAACAAGATGCCGCCACGATCCACAAGCGGCGTCAGAAGAGGAACCAAAAATTCGTGGATTGGGATGCCGCGCGGCTCACCAATCTTCGTATTGGTGAGCGCTATCCACCGGGCCGGAACGTCCACCATTTCAGCGGAGAGAACGAACAGTTCGATTGGACGCATGCCGGTGTAGAACAGTGTCGTCATGACCATTGCCGGCGCTGGCGACATGGCCAGCACAAATTCCGATGCGCGCTCATACGACACCGGCTTGGTTCCGGCTCGCACAGGCTTCAACCGCTTCACCGTCGTACCCTTCGGCTTTTTAGGCCGTTTCCACTTCCTGGGACTGTTGGGCAAGGC